>JANNFW010000651.1:0-4360 GCA_031380235.1 Rhodoferax sp.
GGGGCGAAATGCTTTGGGATCGAGAAAATCATCGTCCACCCGGCGGTAGATCACATCGATGCGCTTGGGGCCACGCGTGGTGCGCATGTAGACGAAATTGTCTTTGACGAACAGGTCTTGCCCCTCTACCAGTTCAATGCCCATTTGCTGCGCCAGAAAGGCGTGCTCGAAGTAGGCGCTGTTGTGCATGCCGGGGGTCAGCACCACGACGGTGGGCTCGGCCGTGGTGGCCGGGCTGCTGGCGCGCAGGGTCTCCAGCAGCAAGTCGGGGTAATGCGCGATGGGCGCGACGCGATGCGCGCTGAACAAATCGGGGAACAGCCGCATCATCATCTTGCGGTCTTCCAGCATGTAAGAGACGCCGCTGGGCACACGCAAGTTGTCTTCAAGCACGTAGTACTCGCCCACGCCTTGCGCGTTGGGTGCGCGCACGATGTCGATGCCCGAGATGTGGGAATAAATCTGATTCGGCACATCCACACCCATCATCTCGGGGCGAAACTGGGCGTTGTTTTCAATCTGCTCGCGTGGCACGTGGCCGGCCTTGATGATCTCCTGATCGTGATAAACGTCGTGAATGAATCGGTTCAAGGCGGTGACGCGCTGCACCAAGCCCTTTTCCATCATCGCCCACTCGTGCGCGGGGATGACGCGGGGAATCAGGTCAAACGGAATCAGCCGCTCGGTGCCTGCACCCTCTTCGTCTTTCTCGCCATACACCGCGAACGTGATACCGACTCGGCGGAAGATGAGTTCAGCCTCTTCGCGGCGCTTGGCCATCATGTCGCCGGGCGGTCGCGCCAGCCCTTCGTCGTAAATTTTGTAGTGGTCGCGAATCTGCGCGCCGTTTGAGAAGAACTCATACGGCAGCCGGGTGTACATCTCGTCAAATTTGTGCATGAATTTCGATCTCCTGCACAGAGGATAGCAAGTTAGGGGCCAAATGGGCGTGGGCCATCATCTATTGCAGGTTGGCGATAACCCTTGTGCCCAAGTCATGATTCCAGTAGCGCCGGGATTCCTGCCGGTGGCATTGCATCTCCTGAGGCAGCGACGAGATCCAAGTCATTGCGCCACACGCGGGCGACTCAAACACCTCAATCTTGCGTTCTTCATAGCGCTCAAGCACGCTGGCTGCCGGGTGACCAAAGCGGTTGCGGAAACCCGCCTGCACCAGTGCGAAGCGGGGCTGAACCGCGTCTAAAAATTCCGCGCTGCTGGATGTTTTACTGCCATGGTGTGGCACCAGCAGCACATCGGCCTTGAGCGGCGCGCCATGGGCCACCAAACGAGCCTCTTGCGCCTGCTCAATATCACCCGCCAGCAATGCCACCCTGCTGCCATTGGAAATACGCAAAACGCAACTCATCGCGTTCGACGAGGGTGGTGCGGCGTAATCTTCCGGCTGTGGATGCAGCACTTCAAAATCAACGCCGTCCCAAGTCCAGCGCTGCCCCGCCACGCAGCGGGTGGATTTGCGGACGGTTTGCAGAACATGCTCGTCCTCCAGCGAGCTCAGCAACTGCGCTTGGGGTTGCATGGCGAGAATCGCCTGCGCGCCACCCGTGTGATCCGCATCGCGGTGGCTGAGCATCACTGTGTCCACCCGCACATCCAACGCGCGCAACAGCGGCACCAGCACGCGGTGACCCGCATCGCTCTCGCGGCTGAAGCGCGGCCCTGCGTCGTACACGAGGGTGTGGTGCGCGGTGCGCACGATGACGGCATTGCCCTGCCCAATATCGGCCGCCAGCAGCTCAAAATGCCCCAACTCGGGGCGCGGCACGTGCCACAGCAGCAGAGGCAGCATTAAAACAATGCCCTGCCAGCGAACAAACCACGGTAAGCCCATGACCACCAGCAAACCGCCGACCAAGGCGGCCACACCTGCCCAAACGGGTGCCTGAGCTATTGATAGACTGGCAAACGGCAGCTGATTGAGCCACCCCAGAAACGTGGCCAAGCCTTGAACAGCCAGCGCGGCGATGTCCCAAAACGGTGCAACCAACATACCCAACAACGCCAGCGGCGTGACGACCAGCGTCACCCAGGGTATCGCCAGCAGATTCGCCACCAGCCCCACGATGGACACTTGGCCAAACAGCAGCAAGGTCAGTGGGGCCAACGCCAATGTCATCACCCATTGCTCGCGCAGCAGGGCGAGCGACTTGCTCAATGCGCGCTGCGTCAATCCAGTCGACGCAAGCTCATTTTCCGCGCGCGCATTCGAATCCGTCGCAAACAGAATCCCCACCGCGACGAAGCTCAGCCAAAACCCGGCCTGTAGCAGCGCCCACGGGTCGGCCAGCACCACCACGGCACAGGCCAGCATCCAGGTTTGCGGCCAAGGCCAGCGCTTGCCCGAGAGGCGCAGCAAACCCAAGGTCGCCAGCATCAGCACCGTGCGCTGCGCAGGCAAGCCCCAACCGCTGAACAGCGAATAAGCCAGCGCCAGCAAAACACCCCCGACAATCGCTGCACTGGGCGCTGGGTAGAGATTGCAAAGCCATACAGATCGCCGCCACAGCCAGCCGATGACCAGCGCTGCACCCCAGGCAAACAGAGTAATGTGCAGGCCCGAGATGCTCATCAAATGCGCGACACCGGTAGCGCGAAAAACATCCCAGTCCGCGCGGTCAATCGCGTTTTGATCGCCTGTAGTCAGGGCGGCAATCACCCCGGCCAATTTACGATCAGCCACGCGCTGCACGATCGCGTCGCGCGTGTGCTGGCGGGCGCGTTCAATCGGGTGCGACGCTGTTCGCCCAAGACGCACGGGCGGGCTGTCGTTAGGGCCTGCGCGCACGTAGCCCGTCGCCTGCAAGCCCTGCTCCCACAGCCATAGCTCGTAGTCAAAACCATGCGGATTGCTGCCCCCGTGCGGCACCTTGAGGCGCACGACCATCTGCCAGCGCTCGCCGGGCTGCAGGGCCATCAACGGCGCATCGTCGCTGGCCGCTGTCGATTGACCATACCAGCTCAGGTAAATTTTGGGCGGCAGCTTCAGTTCAACGGTGCCTTGGTGTGCGGACTCTACATCCAGCCTAAGGCGCAAACCCGTCTCGTTGCGCTGCACCATAGCCGCCACCACGCCCGTCACGGTGATGTCTTGCCCTTGCAGCTTGGCATCGAGCGACTGGTCTAAAAACAGTTGGGCGCGTAAACCTGTCGCTGCAAATGCCAACAGGGCCGCCGACAAAATCAGCGCAGCGCCCCGCCCGCGCGCCGCTTGCTTCCACATGATCGCCAGCCCCGCAAACACCAGTCCTGCGACCAGGATCGCCCCATAAACCCAGCCAGAAAACAACTGCGCCTGCTGAAGCTGCAAGGCCGTAGCACCCACCGACGCCAGTAAAACCCAAAATCCCCACCGCGCCAATGGGGCGGGTTGAGGAACGGGGCTTTGCATACTGGAATGCTAACCCGCCGACAGATTTGGCGGCTTTGACATCCAATCTGGGCCACGTTCCGCTTCCAAACCGTTACTGAAGTAGGCGCACCGACGAAGACAGTGCTTTAGCACGGCTAGGACGTGCAACACCCTTCAGTGATGGTTTGGAGACGGAACAAATATTGCTAGTATCGGTATATGTCCATACACGCCGCCCTGAACCACATCACCCACTACACCTACGACCGCTTGGTCAATCTGGGGCCGCAAGTGGTGCGATTGCGACCTGCCCCGCATTGCCGCAGCAACATCATCGCGTACTCGCTCAAGGTCGAGCCCGAGGGGCATTTTGTCAACTGGCAGCAAGACCCATTTGCCAACTACCAGGCGCGCTTGGTGTTCCCGGACAAAACCAAAGAATTCAAAGTCACCGTCGATTTGGTGGTCGAGATGGCGGTGTACAACCCGTTCGATTATTTTCTTGAGCCGTCCGCGCAGGAGTTCCCGTTCAGCTACGAAGCGCAACTCAAAGAAGAGCTTGCGCCGTATTTGGTGGCCGACCCGATCACCCCGCTGGTCGAGGCCTTCCTGGAGCAGATTGACCTCACCAAGCGCAGCACCAACAGCTTTCTGGTCGAGCTGAACCAGCGTGTCGCGAAAGACATTAAGTACCTGATCCGCATGGAGCCAGGCGTGCAAACGCCCGAGGAAACGCTGGATTTGGGCTCGGGCTCCTGCCGCGATTCTGGTTGGCTGCTGGTGCAAGTTTTGCGCAACCTGGGGCTGGCGGCACGCTTCGTATCAGGCTATCTAATTCAGTTAAAGCCTGACGTGAAAGCGCTGGACGGCCCCAGCGGCACCGAGGTGGACTTCACCGACTTGCATGCCTGGTGCGAGGTCTACTTGCCCGGCGCGGGCTGGATTGGGCTGGATGCCACCTCGGGCCTGTTCGCAGGCGAAGGTCACATC
>JANNFW010000734.1:0-6575 GCA_031380235.1 Rhodoferax sp.
AACGCAATGTGCGTAGGTCGCCCTTTCAATTTTCTGGACCTCGTTAGACTTCGTTCATGACCCGCTCTGACCTCGTTGAAGCCCTGGCCAACAGCTTTGCCCAGCTCACCCATCGCGATACGGAGTTCGCCGTCAAGGCGATTCTGGATGCGATGAACGACGCGCTGGTGCGTGGCCACCGGATTGAGATTAGAGGGTTTGGAAGTTTCACGATCAATCGTCGTCCGCCACGGATTGGACGCAACCCACGCAGTGGCGAGAGCGTGGCGATCCCCGAGAAGCGTGTGCCGCACTTCAAGCCTGGCAAGGCCTTGCGCGAGACGGTAGACCAGCGGACAGACGCCAAGGATGCGTGAATTCCAGATGCTATAGACGCTATAGAATAAAGCGACCCCAGGGGATCTGAATGAAACACCTGATTTGGTGCTTGAAATGGCTGCTTGGTGCAGCCGTTTTTTTTACCCTTTTTGCCTTTGCATTGAACAACCAGCAAGATGCCACGTTGCACTTTTTCTTTGGCACGCAGTGGCGCTTGCCGATGGTGCTGATCGTCTTGACCGCTTTTGCGTTTGGCTTGGGGCTGGGCATTTTGGCGATGGTGCCTCGGTGGTGGAACCAGCGTAGCGCCGCCGCCAAGGCCCGCCGGTCAGGGCCAACTCTTGACGCGCAAAGCACCCATGGACTTTGACTTTTCGTGGGTGTTGCTGGGCCTGCCGCTGGCGTTTGGGCTGGGGTGGCTGGCCTCCAAGTTTGATGTACGCCAGATGCGGTTTGAGAATCGCCAAGCGCCCAAGGCGTACTTTCGCGGCTTGAATTTTTTGCTCAACGAGCAGCAGGATCAGGCCATTGACGCCTTTATTGAGGCGGTGCAGAACGACCCCGACACCTCCGAGCTTCACTTCGCGCTGGGCAACTTGTTTCGCCGCCGGGGCGAGTACGAGCGCGCCGTGCGCGTGCATGAGCATCTGCTGTCCCGCGGGGACTTGAGTTCTGCCGACCGTGCGCGTGCTCAACATGCACTGGCGCTGGATTTTTTAAAGGCTGGATTGCTGGATCGCGCGGAAGCCGCCCTTCAAAAGCTCGAAGGCACCGCCTTTGAATCGCAGGCCCGCATGGCACTGCTCGCCAACTATGAGCGTTCGCGTGATTGGGTACAGGCCGCTGAAATAGCGCAGCAGTTGCAGAATTCCGACCAAGGCAGCTTCAGTCCGCGTCTGGCGCACTACCTGTGTGAGCAGGCGGCGGCGAAAGTTGTTGCGGGTGAGCGTGCGCAAGCGGTTGAATTGCTGCGGCTGGCCATCGATACCGCTCCTGCAGCCCCGCGTGCTCGCATGGATCTGTCGCAACTGCAAACGCAAATGGGCGATACCAACGCCGCGTTTGAGACACTTGCGCAAGCACTCACCCTCGCACCGACCGCAACACCGCTGTTTGCGACACAACTTGCGCAAGCCGCCATGACCAGCCATCGCGCGCCAGAGGCGCTGACGGCACTGAAAGCCGCTTACACCGAGCACGCTTCGCTGGACGTGCTCGAAGCCATCGTCAGCCTTGAGGCCAGCCTGCCCACACCCGCAAATGGCCCGCACCAAAGCGCGCGCGACTGGTACGTGCACCACCTGGAGCGCGAGCCCTCATTGGTGGCCGCGGCCAAGTGGATTGCGGGCGAAAAGCTGGAGCATGAGCAGTTTCACCCCCAGGTGCAGCGTGCGCTGGATCATGCCGTCAAGCCACTCACACGCTACCGCTGCGCGGCCTGTGGTTTTGAGGCCAAGCAGCACTTCTGGCAATGCCCTGGATGCCAGACGTGGGACAGCTATCCGGCACGCCGTGTTGAAGAACTCTAGAAAAATCGGGCACAGGAACAAGATGTTATGAAACTGACACGCGAACAACTCTCGCAGGCCCGTGTGCTGGTGGTGGGCGATGCCATGCTAGACCGCTACTGGTTTGGCGCGGTCGATCGCATCTCGCCCGAGGCCCCAGTGCCCGTGGTGCGCGTCACGCGTGAAGAAGAGCGCATTGGCGCGGCGGCCAACGTGGCTTACAACATCGTCACCCTCGGCGCCAAGGCCTCCTTGCTGACGGTGGTGGGTGACGATGAGGCCAGCCATAAGCTCGAAGCGCTGGTGGCACAAACTGGCATCGAGCCGCATTTTGGCCGCGATGCGCAGTTGAAAACGACCGTCAAGCTGCGCGTGATCGGCCGCCAGCAGCAGTTGATTCGGCTCGATTTTGAAAACACACCCAAGACCGAGATTTTGGCTTCGCAGAGTGCTGCCTTTGCCCAGTTGCTGCCCAGCCACCAAGCGGTACTTTTTTCGGATTACGGCAAAGGCGGCTTGGCCCACGTCAGCGACATGATCAGCAGCGCGCGCGGGGCGGGCAAAGCGATCTTGATCGACCCCAAAGGCAGCGACTACACCCGCTACCGCCACGCCACCGTGATCACGCCCAACCGCGCTGAATTGCAACAAGTAATTGGCGCGTGGGACGACGAGGCCGAGCTACAGGCGCGGGTTGAAGCCTTGCGCCAGCGCTGCGAAATCGACGCGATTTTGCTGACCCGCAGCGAAGAAGGTATGACCCTGTTTGATGGCCAAGGCAAGCTGCATGTCTCAGCCCAAGCGCGCGAAGTGTTTGATGTGACCGGTGCAGGCGACACCGTGATCGCCACGCTGGCGGCCTTTGTCGCGGCGGGCTTGAGTCTGCGTGATGCTTTGCCGCTGGCGAACCGGGCGGCGGGCCTGGTGGTGGCCAAATTTGGCACCGCCACCGTCAGTTACGAGGAGATGTTTCCATGACCCGAATCGTCGTGACCGGTGCCGCAGGCTTCATCGGCAGCAATATCGTCAAAGGCCTCAATGCGCGCGGCTTGACCGACATCATCGCGGTGGATGACCTGACCCAAGGCGACAAATTCCGCAACCTGGCCGATCTTCAGATTGCCGATTACGTAGATCAAGATACGTTTTATACCGCGTTTTCCCAGGGCGCTTACGGCCCGGTGGAGGCTGTGTTCCACGAAGGGGCGTGCAGCGACACGATGGAGCCCAACGGCAAGTACATGATGACCAACAACTACACGTTGTCGTGCGGGCTGTATGAAGTCTGCCAACGCAAGGGCTCGCGCCTGCTGTACGCCTCATCGGCGGCGACCTATGGCGGGTCTGCGGCGTTCACTGAAGACCCAGCCAATGAGCATCCTCTGAACGTCTACGGTTACTCCAAATTGCTGTTCGACCAGAAGATGCGACGCGAGTTGGGGCCAAAGTTTGCTGCGCGCCATCAGGTCGTAGGCTTGCGGTACTTCAACGTCTACGGCCCAAGCGAGCAGCACAAGGCGCGCATGGCCAGCGTGGCGTTTCACCAGTTTCACCAGTTTCGCGCTGAGGGCAAGGTCAAGCTGTTTGGCGACTACGGCGGCTACGCGGCGGGTGCGCAAATGCGCGACTTTGTCTTCATCGACGACGTGGTGGCCGTCAACCTCTGGTTTTTTGACAATCCGCAGGCCGGCGGCATTTTCAACCTTGGCACCGGTCGCGCGCAGCCCTTCAACGATGTTGCCGTGGCGGTGGTCAACAGTCTGCGCCAGCAAGCCGGGCAGCCCCAACTTACCCTACAGCAGGCCGCGTCGCAAGGCTTGATTGAGTACCTCCCCATGCCCCAAGCCCTGCACGGCAAATACCAGTGCTACACCCAGGCCGATCTCGCCCGCCTGCGCGCAACCGGCTGTGAGCATGTGTTTGCAGACGTAGCGCAGGGGGTCACCAGCTATGTGGAGTCGCTCAGCAAGGCGGCTTGATATCCGATAATTCGGGGCCGCGAGGCGGATTGCGTGCAGTGGAGGTCAACCGCTTGCCCGCACCCTTCGTTATAGGCCAGACCCCCAAAGCGCAGGCTAAAAAGGGTTGGAACCATCTCTGCTATTTCATAAACCTGAGGAGTTAACTGATGATCAAGAAAATTCTGGCCGTAGTGGCCATGCTCTACGCGGCTATCGCGTTTGCCGCTGTCGATGTCAACAAAGCCACAGCCGCTGAGCTTGATGGCATCAAAGGCATTGGCCCTGGCATTTCCACCAAGATTTTGGACGAGCGCAAAAAAGGCAACTTCAAGGACTGGAATGACTTTATCGAGCGCGTCAAAGGCGTAGGTGAAACCAATGCAGCCAAGTTCTCCGCTGAAGGCATGACCGTGGGCGGCGCCGGCTACAAGGGCGTGGCTGCAGCCCCTGCTGCCAAGAAAGACGAGAAGCCCGCTGCTGCCACTGCTGCGCCTGCTGCCGCCGCTGCCAAACCAGCCGCCGCTGCTGCACCCGCTGTCGCTGCTGCTCCAATGGCCAAAGAAGAAAAGAAACACCCTAAAGCCGAAGCCAAGGCTAAAAAGGACGCCGAAGCCAAAGCCAAAGCTGATGCCGCTGCGGCCAAGAAGGAAGCCGCCATGAAGAAAAAAGAAGAAGCCAAGGCCGCTAAAGCTGCCAAAGAAGCCAAGCCCGTGGCCCAAGATGCGGCCAAGGATGCCAAGCCCGTTGCGGCTGCCGCACCTGCCGCTGCCGCAAGTGCGGCCAAGAAGTAATCTGAATCGAGTCCCGCCCGCCTGATGCACGCCGATCAGGCCCAAAAAAAGCCCGCAGTTTGCGGGCTTTTTTTTCGGTTTGAACGCATCACTGCATGCCTGCTGCTGATATCACCGGAATGCTTTCTTTCGAAACCCCTTGGTGCGTGGTGACAAACGTTTTCGACTTCATGTTGATCGGCTTGATCGGCGCTTCGTCGCCGTCATTTTTTAAACTGGCATCCACCCGAACCGGGGAGGCCGAGGCCGCCAGAGCCAGCGCGAGAACAAGGGCGGCTGCGATTGCGAATGCGATAAGTGAGAAAAGTAGCATGGGTTCCTCCTGATTTGATGTATCCAGTTTATGGATTTCAGGCTGCAATTGCATCAGGAAAAAGTCACACTTCGGCGGTTTAGTTCGCAAACGGTCATAAGTCACAAACCGGAGATGTCGTGGCGCACAGGGCCGCTGCCACCTAATTATTCGCCCCCTCATCCAGCGCCATCTGCCGCAACCGATTCGGTGCCAGCGCGCCAGCCGAATCGAGAATGGGGTAGGCAATGGAGCAGATGTGGGAGTTGATGCGCTTCAGGTCGCTGATCAAATCCAGGTGCAGTGAGCTGGTTTCGATGCTTTGCACGGTGTTGACGGAGAGGCGATCCAGGTGCGTGGCGGCGTACTGGCGCTCCAGCTCGCGAAAGCGGGTTTTCTCTTCCAGCAGGCGCTGGGCATCACGCAGGTTGCCGTTCAAAAACACGCTCATCCCCAGACGCAGGTTATCGACCAGGCGGGCGTGCAGCTCGCAGATTTCGTTCATGCCCGCTTCAGAAAAATCACGGCCTGGGCGGATTTTTTTGTCTTCAATATCCTGGATCACGCGCTCGATGATGTCGCCGATCTGCTCCATGTTGATGGTGAAGCTGATGATGTCCGTCCAGCGGCGGGCTTCGTTTTCACCCAGCGCCTCGCGCGAGATTTTGGTCAGGTAATACTTGATGGACGAGTAAAGCTCATCCACCGTATCGTCCATCTTGCGCAACTCGGCGGCCAGCGTCTGGTTGCCGTCTTTGATGACGATCAGCGCACCGAGTAGCATGTGCTCGACCACATCGGCCTGATGCATCGACTCTCGTACGGCGCAGGAGATCGCCAGCGAGGGTGTGGCCAGCGCAGACGGATCCAGATGCCGCTGACGGCCTGCCACCGTGTTCTGCGCGGGCTTGGGCAGCAAGCGGCTGACCCAGCCGGCGATCAACGGCGTCAGGCCAATGAACAGAATGCCCACGGCGAGGTTAAAGGCGAGGTGGAACACGACAACCTGGGTGGCCGCATCGCCCATCTCGCGCGGCACGTAGCGCATCCACAGGCCAATCAGCGGTGCCGCAATCGCGACACCCAGCAACTTGAAGATCAGGTTGCCAAGCGGCACCTGACGCGTTTCCACGCTGGCTTTGAGCGTGGTCAGCACCGCCAGCAGGCCACTGCCCAAATTGGCACCCAATACGAGGCCCAGAGCGACTTCAATCGGGATCACTTGGCTCACCGCCAGTGTGGCGGTGAGCAGCACAATCGCCAGACTGGAATAGGACACCACTGTCAACACCGCGCCGACAAAAATCTCCAGCAGTAAATCGCTGGTAAGCGTGGCCAACAGCGCCTTCACCGCCGCTGACTTCGTGAGCACGTTGGCCGACTCCGTCACCAACTGCAGCGCCAGCAGCATCAGCCCCAAGCCAATCAGCACGCGGCCCACGCGGCCAATGGTGGTGGACTGGCGAGCAATGAAGAGCACCACACCGATAAAGATGAACAGCGGGGAGAGCCACGACAGATCGCGCGAGAAGGCCACCGCCATCAGGCTGGTGCCAATGTCGGCACCCAGCATCACGGCCAATGCTGAGGGCAGGTTCATCAAACCCTGGCCGACGAATGACGAGACGATCAGCGCTGTTGCCGTGCTACTTTGCACCAATGCTGTTACCCCCAAACCTGACAGTGCCGCAGTGAACCGATTGCT
>JANNFW010000355.1:0-4364 GCA_031380235.1 Rhodoferax sp.
GGCGGCTACTACAAATAGTTCGCAAGTAGTCCGTAACTAGTTTTCCTTGAAAGAACGCGCCGCTGCCCATTGGGTGGTGGCGCTTTGATCGCACGATATGCCCGCTCCCTCATCACCCTTGCTGCCCCGTCTGCTGCTTGCGCCCGCGGTCACCACGCTGTTTCTGTGGATGATTGTTCCGCTGGTGATGACGATTTATTTCTCACTCATCCGCTACAACCTGATGCAGCCGGAGATCAGTGGTTTTGCCGGGCTGGACAATTTTGAGTTTTTCGTCACCGAGCCTTCGTTTGCTACGGCAGTCGTCAACACGCTGCTGCTACTGGGTTGGGTGATCATCATCACCGTCATTGGCGGTGTGTCTCTGGCGCTTTTGATCAATGAGCCTTTCCCAGGGCGCGGCATCGTTCGCGTGCTGCTGATTTCGCCGTTCTTCGTCATGCCCACCGTCAACGCGTTGATGTGGAAGCACATGATGATGAATCCGATCTACGGCGTGCTGTCGCAGATCACCCTGTTTTTCGGCGGTGTGCCGGTCGATTGGCTCACCGACTTTCCGTTGTTCAGCGTCATCGTGATGGTCGCCTGGCAGTGGCTGCCGTTTGCCACGCTGATCTTCATCACTGCGCTGCAATCCATGAGCCGCGAGCAGTTGGAGGCGGCGCGGATGGATGGTGCGACCTACTTGCAGCAGTTGCGTTACCTGGTGCTGCCGCATTTGGGGCGCTCGATTGCAGTGGTGGTAATGATCGAGATGATTTTTCTGCTCTCAGTGTTCGCAGAGATTTTCACCACAACCGGCGGCGGGCCGGGCGATGCCAGTACCAATGTCGCCTTCCTGATCTTCAAGCAGGCGCTGCTGAATTTTGATGCGGGTGTGGCCTCTGCCGGTGCGCTGTTTGCGGTGGTGCTGGCAAATATTGCGTCGATCTTTTTGATCCGCATGGTTGGCAAGAACCTCGACTAGAACCATGTCACAAGCAAACTCAATTCCTGTCAAGATGACCCCTGCGCTGGCGCTGCGCACGCTGATCGCGTGGGGCATCACCCTGGTGCTGTTCTTCCCGCTTGGCTGGCTGATAGCGACGGCCTTTAAAACCGAGTTGCAAGCCATTGAGGTGCCGCCACTGTTTTGGTGGACGCCGACGCTGGAGAATTTCCATGAAGTGCAAGAGCGAAGTGACTATCTGCTTTATGCGAAAAATTCGCTGGTCACCAGTGTGGTGTCAACCCTGCTCGGTTTGGCGATTGCTGCACCCGCCGCTTACTCCATGGCGTTCTTTCGCACCAAGCGCACCCGCGATATCCTGCTGTGGATGCTCTCCACCAAGATGATGCCCGCCGTGGGTGCATTGGTGCCCATCTACGTGCTGGCGCAAAAGGCTGAATTGCTGGATACCCAACTGGCGCTGATCATCGTGTTCACGCTGTCCAACCTGCCGATCATGGTGTGGATGCTGTACTCGCACTTCAAAGACATTCCGCACGAGATTCTGGAAGCGGCGCGCATGGACGGTGCCACACTTTGGCAAGAGTTCCACCGCGTGTTGTTGCCCTTGGCGATGGGTGGCCTGGCTTCCTGTGGCCTGCTGTGCCTGGTGCTGAGCTGGAACGAGGCCTTTTGGTCGCTGAACTTGAGTGCTGCCAAAGCTGGCACGCTGGCGGCATTGATTGCCTCGTACTCTAGCCCCGAGGGCCTGTTCTGGGCCAAACTCTCAGCCGCCTCATTCTTGGCGATTGGGCCGATTGTGGTGTTTGGCTGGTTCAGCCAAAAGCAGTTGGTGCAGGGCCTGACGTTCGGCGCAGTCAAATAGGAAATCAGGAAGACAGACCATGGCATTTCTTCAGCTTAAAAATATAGAAAAGAACTTTGGCCCGGTCAGCGTCATCAAGGGTATTGACCTCGAAATCCAAAAGGGCGAGTTCGTGGTGTTTGTCGGCCCGTCAGGCTGTGGCAAATCCACGCTTTTGCGCTTGATTGCCGGGCTGGAGGCCATCGACGGTGGCAGCCTGCACCTGGACGGTCAAAACATCACGGCCCTGCCATCCAGCAAGCGTGACCTGGCCATGGTGTTCCAAAGCTACGCGCTGTACCCGCACATGAGCGTGTACGACAACATGAGCTTCGCGCTGACGCTGGCCAAAGTGGACAAAGCCGTGATTGATGAGAAAGTGAAACGTGCCGCCAAAATTTTGAGCCTGGAGCCGTACCTTGCGCGCCAGCCCAAAGACCTCTCGGGTGGGCAGCGCCAGCGCGTGGCGATTGGCCGCGCCATCGTCCGCGCACCCAAGGTGTTTTTGTTCGACGAGCCGCTCTCCAACCTGGACGCAGCACTGCGCGGGCAAACGCGGGTGGAGATCGCTAAGCTGCACCGCGACTTGGGTGCCACCACGGTCTACGTGACGCACGACCAGGTCGAGGCAATGACGCTGGCAGATCGCGTCGTGGTGCTGCGCGATGGCAAGATAGAGCAAGTGGGTACGCCGCTTGAGCTGTATGACAAGCCCGCCAACCAGTTCGTCGCCCAGTTCATCGGCACGCCGCAGATGAATGTCGTAGCAGGTGACAAGCTGCCCCAGTTAAAAGATGCCTTCAGTGTGCCGATACCTGTGGGCGGCTCTGTGGGGCTGCGGCCTGAGTCCATCGCGCTTCAGGTGCGCGGCACGGGCCAGCTCAACGGCACGGTTGACTTGGTCGAAGCCCTGGGGGCCGAGACGTTGATCTACATCACCAGCGAGCAAGGCGCGCAAATCGTGTCGCGGCAAAACTCGCGCACCGGCGTGAAGGTGGGTGACGAGGTCGGCGTGCAAATCGACACGGCCACCGCGCATCTGTTTGACGCGCAGGGCCGCATTGCGCACACCGGCCAAAGTGGACAGATTGGTGGGCAGACGAGTGGGCAGAATTTAGGGTCATGACAACTTCATCACAAACTCCACGGGTCATCCTTCACTTGGGGCTGGGCTCGTTTCACCGTGCGCATCAGGCGGTCTATCTGCATCAATTGCATACGCAGGGAGACACGCGTTGGGTGTTGGCAGGCGGCAATATTCGCGCCGACATGGCCGACACCATTGACGCCCTCCGCGCGCAGGCTGGCGCCTACACGCTTGAGACGGTCTCACCCGCGCAGGAACGCCGCTACACGTGGATCGAGTCGATCAAAACTGTCATTCCCTATGAGCCAACACTCGGTGGTCTGATTGCGTTGGGCGCGGATGCCAACACCCGCATCATCTCCTTCACAGTGACGGAAGCGGGCTATTACCTGGATGCCGACTACCAGTTGGATCTCACCTTTCCCGACCTGGCTGCCGATGTCCGCGCGGCCCAATCGGGGCTACCCGGCTCAACCATTTACGGTGCACTCACCGCCATCCTGCGCGCGCGCATGAAGCGCGGCGGTGGTGCTGTCACCCTGTTGAACTGCGACAACCTGCGCCATAACGGCGAGCGCGTGCGCGGGGGCTTGCTGCAATTCATCCGGGCAGTGGGCGATGCACCGCTGTTGGCCTGGGTTGAGAAAAACACCACTTGCCCCAACGCCATGGTCGACCGCATCACACCCCGCCCCACAGCGGATGTGATCGAACGTGTCAAGCTTGCCACGGGTCGTGATGATCCGGCAGCGTTGATGGGCGAGAGCTTCATCCAATGGGTGATTGAAGATAACTTTGCCAATGGTCGCCCCGCGTTGGAGGATGTCGGGGTCGAGATGGTGGAGTCAGTTGCTGCGCACGAAGAAGCCAAAATCCGCCTCCTCAACGCCACCCACAGTTGTATCGCCTGGGCTGGCACACTGGCCGGGTTTCACACCATCGACGAAGGTGCGCGCGATGTGCAGATTCGACAATTCGCCTTTGATTACGTGACGGACGATGCGATCCCCCTGCTTCGCCCCAGCCCGCTCGATCTTGAAAATTACCGCGATGTGGTGCTGGACCGTTTCAGCAACCCGGCCCTGAAAGACACGAACCAGCGCGTGGCGATGGATGCTTACTCCAAAATTCCGGCAATGATTGCCCCCACGATTCGCGAGCGCTTAAATCGTGGCGAGGGCATCGGCAGTGTGGCGGTGTTGCCAGCGCTGTTTCTGGCGTACCTTCAGCGTTGGCATGCCGGAAAAATTCCCTATCTATACCAAGACCAGGCCATGGATGTTGCGGCAGCGCAGGCTATTTGTGCAGCCCGGGATCCCGTCGCGGCCTATGCGGCAGATGTCACCCTGTGGGGTGACATGGCCAACGACGAACGCATGCTGGCGGCACTGCGCCAAGCGTTTGCACGCGTGAAACAATTTGAACAAGGTCGGTAATGACAACCCTAGCGACAACGACTCAGGGCCGCTTGAGCGGCAAACACG
>JANNFW010000750.1:0-3437 GCA_031380235.1 Rhodoferax sp.
CTGGGCATGATCATTGGTGGTAAGCAGCCCACGGGTAAAGCGCAGGCTGAGCGTCGCACCCCGCCATGAAAACGACGGGCGACCAGCAACTGGTGAAGCGCATCAACCGCAGTGTGTTGCTGCGCTTGATTCGGGCGCAGCCAGGTCTGTCGCGCGCGCAAGCGGCAAGCCAAAGTGGCTTGACCAAGTCCACGGTGAGCTCTGCCGTTCGCGATCTGATCGACGAGGGCTGGCTCAGTGAAATGGGGGAGGCTGCAGCCACGGCGGCGCGTGTCAGCAGCGTATCCAGCGGCTTGGGCCGCCCTTCCACACCGCTGCAAATCAATGCCCGCGCGCGCGGGCTGATTGGTGTTGAAATCGCGGTGGATTGTCTGCGCGCCGTGAGTGTGTCGCTGTTGGGCGAGGTCCTGTGGTCGATTGAAGTGCCACTGAAACGCACCGAGCCTGCACACGTCTGCCAGCAGGCAGCCCGATTGGCGAGCCTGGCCCAGGCGGAGTTGAAGCGCATGAAGATCATGCTGTCGGGCGTAGGCATCGGCCTGCCCGGGGCGTTTGATGAAGCCAGTGGGATGGTGCGCTTTGCCCCCAATCTGGGCTGGCGTGACGTGGCCTTTCTACCATTGATGCTGCAGACACTGAACGCCAGCGGTTTGCCCGATGTACCGGTTCATGTCCAAAACGAAGCCGACACGGCGGCGCTCAGCGAGTACGAGTTTGCCAGCAACGAGGGCGACAGCGCGCTGATTTTTGTGACTTGCGACGTCGGTGTTGGCGCGGGCATTGTGCTGAACGACCGCCTTTTTACGGGTGCCCAAGGCATGGCTGGAGAGATCGGCCACAGCATTTTGCAAAAGGACGGCCCGCTGTGTTCCTGTGGACGCAGGGGGTGCGCGGAGACCTTCATTGGCGCGCGGGCATTGGCGCGCGAGCTCAAGCAGACGGGCAATGTGCAGCAGGCGGGCCACGCGCTGGGCATCCTGGTTCATAACCTGTGGACGACATTCAACCCTGGCGCTTTGGTGGTCGGGGGTAGCTCGTGCGTCAAATACCCTGAGCTTTTGCGCAGCGCCCAAGACGCGCTGAAAACTTATTGCGCCAGCGCTGGAATCCCCGCGCCCTCAATTCGTCCGGCTCGATATGGCGCGTTGGCGGCGGCTGTTGGGGCAGCGGCTCTGGTGCTGCACCAGCACTTGCGGCCCATGCATACGCGCTCGGTTCGGGTTGCCGCGAGGCCTGGCACCGTCGAACGTGCTGGTCGCGTGCCAGCGTTGGCCTGAGGCCTTTGTTACCTCACGACCACCAGCACTGCACACCATGTTCCTCGGCATCGACATCGGCACCTCAGAAGTTAAAGCGCTGCTGCTCGGCGAGCGGCATCAGATTGTTGGCAATGCGGGCGCTGCGCTGGACATTTCACGCCCTCACCCCGGCCACAGTGAGCAGCAGCCTAAAGACTGGTGGATCGCCACGCAAAGCGCGCTTACCGCACTGCGTACCGCGCAGCCGCAGGCCTACGCGGCTGTGCAGGCGATTGGCCTCTCGGGCCAAATGCATGGTGCCGTTCTGCTGGACGGTAACAACGAAGTGCTGCGTCCTGCCATTCTGTGGAACGACACCCGAGCCAGCCTCGAATGCGTGCAGATGATGCAGGAGTTGCCCACGCTGCCCCAGCTCGCGGGCAGCCTGGTGATGCCAGGTTTTACGGCCCCCAAATTACGCTGGCTGGCCACCCACGAGCCCGCAGTGTTCAACCGTGTTGCCAAAGTACTGCTGCCCAAAGACTACGTACGCTTCATGCTGTCCGATGATTTCGTCACAGATATGTCAGATGCCAGTGGAACCGCTTGGCTGGATGTTGAAAAACGGGATTGGTCGGATGCGTTGTTGACTCTGACGGGATTGACCCGGCAGCATGTGCCGCGTCTGGTCGAGGGCAGCCATCCGGGCGGGCAATTGAGTGTCGCATCTGCCAAGCTATTGGGCTTGAAGCCTGGCATCGTGGTCGCCGGTGGCGGAGGCGACAACGCGGCCAGCGCTGTGGGCATGGGCGCGGTGAATGCGGGCCAGGGATTTCTGTCCTTGGGTACGAGCGGCGTTTTGTTTTTGGTCACGCCAAGCTACATGCCCAATGCCTCCAGCGCGACGCATGCGTTCTGTCATGCCGTGCCGGGCAAGTGGCATCAGATGAGTGTGATGTTGTCCGCCGCCAGTTGCCTGCAATGGGCGACGCATCTGTTGGGTGTCGAATCTGAAGCCGCTCTGGAGGCGAAGGCCAGCAGCCTGTCCCTCTCGGCGCGTGAAGTAGCACCAATTTTTCTGCCCTATTTGAGCGGTGAGCGCACGCCGCACAACAGCGCAACCGTGCGTGGTAGCTTCCATAGCCTGAGCCACGACACCGACGCGTCCGCCCTGGCTTATGCCGTGATGGAAGGCGTCACGTTCGGCTTGCACGATGGCCTGCGTGCCTTGCAGTCGGCGGGGTGTTCTGCCCATCGTCTGTCGCTGGTCGGTGGTGGCGCGCGCAGTGCATTTTGGGCGCAGCAGCTCAGCTCTAGTTTAAACCTTGACATCGTGACCCATGGCGGTTCCACCGCAGGCGGTGCCCTGGGGGCCGCGCGGCTGGCTTGGCTGGCCGTGGGCGGAGACATGACCACCGTTTGCAAAGCACCCGAGATTGACCACGTCTTCACGCCCAATGCCACCGAGCAAGCTCTGCTGGCACTCCGCTACGAGCAGTTTCGGCAACTTTATCGTGCCTGAGTTTTACAAGGAGCCCTCATGACATCCTATTTCAACAGCATCAGCCCGATCCAATATGAAGGCTCCGCGTCCAAGAATCCGCTAGCCTTCAAGTGGTACGACAAAAATCGAACGGTGCTGGGCAAAAGCATGCAGGCGCAACTTCGCTTTGCTGCCTGCTACTGGCACAGTTTCAGCTGGAATGGCTTTGACCCGTTTGGCTACGACGGCACGTTTGAGCGGCCTTGGCACAAGATGCCAGACCCCATGACGGCGGCCAAAGCCAAGGCGGATGCAGCGTTTGAGTTCTTCCAAAAACTCGGCGCACCGTACTACTGCTTTCATGACCGCGACATCGCGCCCGAGGGTGCCACCCCGCGCGACAGCGTCAACCACCTGCATGAGATGGTCGATGTCCTCGGCCTGAAGCAGCAAGCCACGGGCATGAAGCTGCTGTGGGGCACCGCCAACCTGTTCAGCCACCGGCGCTTCATGTCGGGCGCTGCCACCAATCCCGACCCTGAAATTTTCGCGCTGGCCGCGTTGCAAGTGAAAGAAGCGATGGACGCCACCTTAAAACTAGGCGGCGAAAACTACGTGCTTTGGGGCGGGCGTGAAGGCTATGAGACGCTGCTGAACACCCGTATCGGCCATGGGCTGGATCAGATGGGCCGCTTCTTGAACATGGTGGTGGAGTA
>JANNFW010000758.1:0-2320 GCA_031380235.1 Rhodoferax sp.
GCTTTCAATCCGTCGCATTTGGAGATCGTTAACCCCGTCGTTGAAGGCTCAGTGCGCGCGCGCATGGATCGCCGAGGTGACGCCAAGGGCGACCAGGTGCTGCCCGTGTTGGTGCACGGCGATGCGGCGTTTGCCGGCCAAGGCGTGGTGATGGAGACACTGGCGCTGGCTGAAACGCGCGGCTACTACACCGGCGGCACGGTGCATATCGTCATCAACAACCAAATCGGCTTTACCACCAGCGACCCGCGCGACAGCCGCTCCACGCTGTATTGCTCCGATGTCGTCAAGATGATTGAAGCGCCCGTGCTGCACGTCAACGGTGACGACCCCGAGGCCGTGGTGCTGGCCACCCAACTCGCGCTGGACTTCCGCATGGAATTCCACAAAGACGTGGTGGTCGACATCATCTGCTTTCGCAAGCTCGGTCACAACGAGCAGGACACGCCGGCGCTGACCCAGCCGTTGATGTACAAGAAAATCGCCACGCACCCCGGTACCCGGCGCCTGTATGCGGACAAACTCTCGGCGCAAGGCATGGGTGCCACGCTGGGCGATGACATGGTCAAGGCCACGCGCGCTGCGCTGGATGCTGGCAAAAACACGTTTGATCCGGTCATCACCAACTTCAAGAACAAATACGCGGTCGATTGGTCGCCGCACTTGAACAAGAAGTGGACCGACGCGGGCGACACCGCCATCCCCCTGGCAGAGTGGAAACGCTTGGCCGAGAAAATCACCACCATCCCTGACAGCATCACCCCTCACAACCTGGTCAAAAAGGTCTATGCCGACCGCGCGGCGATGGGCCGGGGCGAGATTCCGATCGATTGGGGCATGGGCGAGCACATGGCGTTTGCGTCGCTGGTGGCCAGTGGCTACCCGGTGCGTTTGTCGGGTGAAGATTGCGGACGCGGCACTTTCACGCACCGCCACTCGGTCATTCATGACCAGAACCGCGAAAAGTTTGACGAAGGCACCTACACGCCGCTGCAAAACGTCGCGCCGAACCAAGCGCCGTTTGTGGTGATTGATTCGATTCTGTCGGAAGAAGCAGTGCTGGCGTTTGAATACGGATACGCTTCCAACGACCCCAACACCTTCGTGATCTGGGAAGCGCAGTTTGGCGATTTTGCCAATGGCGCGCAGGTGGTGATTGACCAGTTCATCGCCAGTGGCGAAGTCAAGTGGGGCCGCGTCAACGGCATCACGCTGATGCTGCCTCACGGCTACGAGGGCCAAGGGCCAGAGCACAGCTCGGCGCGGCTGGAGCGCTTTATGCAGCTCGCGGCAGACACCAATATGCAGATCGTGCAGCCCACCACCGCCAGCCAGATATTCCACGTGCTGCGCCGCCAGATGGTGCGCAACCTGCGCAAACCGTTGATCATCATGACGCCCAAGTCGCTCTTGCGCGCCAAAGATGCAGCGGCACCGCTGAATGAATTTACCAAAGGCGGCTTCCAGACGGTGATCCCCGAGAGCAATGAGGATGTGATCAAAAAGGCCGACAAAGTCAAGCGCGTGGTGGCTTGCTCCGGCAAGGTTTACTACGACTTGGCCAAGCGGCGTGACGAAAAGGGCGATGACGATGTCGTGCTCTTGCGCGTCGAGCAGCTCTACCCGTTTCCGCATAAGGCGTTTGCCGCAGAGTTGAAAAAGTACCCCAACACCGTTGATGTGGTGTGGTGCCAGGACGAGCCGCAAAACCAGGGTGCCTGGTTCTTTGTGCAGCACTACATCCACGAAAACATGGTGGAAGGCCAGCGCCTGGGCTACTCGGGCCGGGCTGCATCGGCATCACCCGCAGTGGGGTACTCGCATTTGCATCAGGAGCAGCAAAAGTCGCTGGTGGACGGCGCGTTCGGCAAGCTCAAGGGCTTCGTGCTCACGAAATAAGAAGTTTGAAAAATAGAAATCTGGAGATTGATCAATCATGGCCATCGTAGAAGTAAAAGTACCGCAGTTGTCAGAGTCCGTGGCCGAGGCCACCCTGTTGCAATGGAAGAAAAAAGTCGGCGACGCAATCGCCATCGATGAAATTTTGATCGAGGTGGAGACTGACAAAGTCGTGCTCGAAGTGCCTGCACCGTCAGCCGGTGTGCTGGCCGAAATCGTCATGGGCGACGGCACCACCGTGCTGGCCGAGCAATTGATTGCGCGGATTGACACCGAAGGCAAAGCGGGTGCAGCTGCGCCAGGTGCCACAGTGGTGGCGGCTAACGCACCATCTGCGGTTGCTTCTCCAGCGCCACCCGCCAGCGCTACCGTGGCCGGTGTCGCCATTCCCGCTGCTGCCATGTTTATGATATATATATAT
>JANNFW010000760.1:0-2023 GCA_031380235.1 Rhodoferax sp.
GTCGCGCCCGATGGAGAAACAGTCCTGGCCGAGCAAGGCAATGTAGACACCGTCAACCACGCCGAATCCGTGCTGGCCCGCACCGCCGCGCTGAACTACAGCACGGACTACCTGTGGGACTGCACCCTGGTCACCACCGCCGAGCCCTGCGCCATGTGCGCCGCCACCCAGTACTGGGCCAACATCGGCCACCTGGTCTACGGCATGACCGAGGCGCGCCTGCTGCAGCTCACCGGCAACCACAGCAACAACCCCACCCTGAACCTGCCCTGTCGTGAGGTGTTTGCGCGCGGGCAGAAGGCGATTGACGTGATTGGGCCTGTGGCGGAGGTTGAGGCAGAGATTGCCGCGTTGCATCGGGATTTCTGGAAAGAAAAGTGACAAAATGTGCCGATAGCCCATGTCAGATATGCATAGTTAGCTATTAATATCATATCTATTGGCTCTGGTGATCGGGCGCGAGATCGTTCAGGAACTGCAAGGGGGCGAGGAACGGGCTGCGTACGGCGAGCAGGTTGTGTCTGTTTTATCCAAACAACTGACCCAGCGGTTTGGCCATGGGTTTTCCGTGCCCAACCTCCAAAACTTCAGGAAATTCTTCCTTGCCTACAGTGCCCGATCCAACTCAGCAGAACCAATACAGTACCCAATGGGTACTAAATCGGACAGGGGGGTAATTCAGTACCCAGCGGGTAGGGAATTGACTCTGTCCCAGAAAGGTCGCCCAGTGGGTGACGAATCTCTGCAAGGTTTCTCGCCGCAACTCTCCTGGTCGCATTACCGTGCCTTGATGCGCGTGGACAATGGTGTGGCTCGCGATTTCTATGAGCGTGAAGCCATTGAATGCGGCTGGTCGAAGGTGCAACTGGAACGGCAAATTCACAGTTTCTACTTCGACCGCATTGTGGCCAACCGTGGCCAGAATGGGCTGCTGAGCGCTGGTAGGAAACGCCTTCCCGGCGAGTCAGTTGAGCCCTCTCAGTTGCTCAAGTCGCCCTTGGTGCTGGAGTTTTTGGGCCTGCCCGACCCGCCTCATCTGCATGAAAGCCGGCTTGAGCAGGCCATCATCGACAACTTGCAAAACTTTTTGCTGGAGCTCGGTAAGGGGTTTTCTTTTGTGGCACGTCAAAAACACATACGGTTCGGTGACCAAGATTATTACGTCGATCTGGTTTTCTACAACTACGTCCTGAAGTGTTTCTTGCTGCTGGATCTGAAAATGGGCAAGCTAACCCACGCCGATGTCGGGCAAATGGACGGCTATGTCAGACTCTACGAAGACCAGTTCAAAATCCCCGGCGATAACCCCACCATTGGTTTGCTGCTGTGCTCAGACAAAACCGAAGCGGTTGCCAAATACTCAATCTTGAGCGAGAGCAAACAGATATTCGCCTCGAAGTACATGCTTAGCTTGCCGACCGAAGAGCAGTTGCGACTGGAAATCGAGCGGGAACGCCGGTTGATTGAATCGGCCCTGGAGGATCGCGCCGATGGCAATGACTAAACCCACCATCGACGAAGTCCTCGCCCCCAAGCCCGAAGCCCGCCCCCGCATCTACGCCTACGCAATTGCCGATGCCGCGCACCATGGCCTGCTCAAGGTAGGCCAGACCACGCGGGATGTGAAGCGACGTGTGGCCGAGCAACTCAAGACAGCTGCCATCCAGAACTTCACTATCGTGCTGGATGAAGCTGCCGAGCGCGATGATGGCTCCATCTTCACCGACCACGAGGTGCGGGCTGCGCTGGTCAAAAAAGGGTTTGAAAACTCCACGCTGGAATGGGTGCGTTGCACCGTGGCCAATGTGGCGACCGTGCTGGCCGAGCTGCGCTCGGGCCAGCGCTTTGGCGGCACGCACTCTGAAACCTTTGGCATGCGTGACGAGCAGGCTGATGCAGTCAACAAAACGCTGGACTACTACCAATCGATCTGGGCTGAAGATGCAAACGCCGCGCCACGCTTTTTGTGGAACGCCAAAATGCGCTTTGGCAATACCTTCACCACTTACCAGTTGGCCAAAAA
>JANNFW010000765.1:0-13875 GCA_031380235.1 Rhodoferax sp.
GCTGCTAAAGCCAAAAACTGTCAATCACCCCAAGCCCAGCAACCGCATCGCGTTGCCCTTCAAAATCCCTGGCATCACCTCGGGCTTGAAGCCTGCATCTTCGAAGTCTTTCATCCAGCGATCCGGTGTGATTAGCGGGTAGTCACTGCCGAACAGGATGCGGTCTTTGAGCAAGGTGTTGGCGTAGTGCACGAGCTGTTTAGGGAAGTACTTGGGGCTCCAACCGCTCAGGTCAATCCACACATTCGGTTTGTGGGTGGCGACGCTCAAGGCTTCATCTTGCCAAGGGTAGCTGGGGTGGGCCATCACGTTTTGCATGTCGGGGAACTGTATGGCGACATCGTCCAGGTGCATGGGGTTGCTGTATTCGAGCCGCAGGCCGCCGCCACAGCGCATGCCACTGCCGATGCCACTGTGGCCCGTATGAAAAATAGCAGGAAGTTTGTGCGCGTTGATTACTTCGTAGATTGGCCAGGCCATCTTGTCGTAGGGGTGGTAAGCCTGTACCGTGGGGTGAAACTTGAAGCCTTTTACGCCGTAGTCCTTGATCAGGCGCTCGGCCTCGCGCGCACCCATCAGGCCTTTGTGGGGGTCGATGCTGGCAAAGGCCATCATCATGTCGCTGTTGTCAATCGCAGCCTGCGCAATCTCTTCGTTGGGGATGCGCTTGCGGCCCATTTTGGCCTCGGCATCGACGGTGAACATGATCAGGCCGATCTTGCGCTCGCGGTAGTAGGCAATGGTCTCGGCGATGGTGGGGCGTTTGCTGTTGCGAAAATATTTGTCCGCCGCGCGGTCGTACTCTTCGCCGTAGGCGTCAAACGGGTTCCAGCAGCTCACCTCGGCGTGGGTGTGGATGTCAATGGCGATCAAGTCTTGATGATTCATGGCGGTTCCAAGGGTAATTACTGATTTAATTCAACGAAAATCAGCTTAAATTAGTTATCTACTATAACTTGATTAGCGGTTTTTGCAATGGCTTCATCTCCTGGTTTCGAAGACATCTCTGTAACGATGAACGGCGCGGTGGCCGTTGTCAAGCTCAATCGCCCCGACAAACGCAATGCGATTCGCGACGGCATGGTGTTGGCACTGGAGCAAACGTTTCTGCATCTGCCCGAGGGCACACGGGCCGCGGTGATTTGCGGTGAGGGAGATCACTTTTGCGCAGGGCTTGATTTGAGTGAGATCAAGGGCCGCACGGCTGTCGAAGGGCTGATGCACTCACGCCAATGGCACCGAGCGTTCGAAGCGATTGAAAAAGGCACGGTGCCTGTGGTGGCGGCCATTCACGGCGCGTGCGTCGGTGGCGGCATGGAGCTCGCCGCAAGCTGCCACATTCGCGTCGCTGATGAGAGCGCTTTTTTTGCGTTCCCCGAAGGTGCACGTGGCATTTTTGTCGGTGGCGGCGGCTCGGTTCGGGCGCCCAAATTAATCGGCACTCACCGCATGCTGGACATGATGCTGACAGGCCGCGTCTACAAGGCGGCGGAGGCAGTGCCTGCAGGTTTTGCGCAGTACCTCGCACCGTCGGGCCAAGCGTTGACCAAAGCTCTGGAACTGGCGACACGCATCGCCACCAATGCGCCAATGACCAACTACGCTCTGCTGCAAGCCTTGCCGCGCATCGCCGAGCAAACCGCCGAGCACGGGCTGCTGACAGAATCGCTGATGGCCGCCATCGTGGAAACCGCGCCGGAGGCCCAAGCGCGGGTGCGTGACTTTCTGGAAGGCCGCGCGGCGAAGGTCAAAGCGGAATGAGCTCTCCAACCTTCGCTTTACCCGCAAGTACGTCTGGTGCTGCGTACCGGGAATTTCATTTCGGCGTGACCCGCGGCGAGCACGTACAACGCGGGGCGGTGAGCTATCTGCGCGCTGAAGTCCCGCTGGCTGCCTATCCTGAGCGCATGACGGATCGCCTGCAGCACTGGGCACAAACTACGCCTGATCGCACCTGGATGGCGCAGCGCAACGCGGATGGCCACTGGGTTCGCATCACGTACGCGCAAGCCTGGCAGCGTGCGCAACAGATCGGCCAGGCCTTGCTGGATGCGCGGCTTAGCGTCGAGCGACCCTTGGCGATCTTGAGTGAAAACAGCTTGGAGCATGCGCTGCTCGCGCTTGGCGCGATGACGGTGGGCGTCCCCTACTGCCCAGTCTCCAGCGCTTACAGCTTGATGAGCCAAGACTACGAAAAGCTGCGTCATGTGCTCGCCACCATCACGCCGGGTATGGTGTATGCCAGTGACTGGTCACGTTACGGCAAGGCCATTGATGCAACGGTCTCCAAGGATGTGGTTGTCGTGGTCAACCAGTTTCCGCAAGATGTAGGTTCCGCCCGGGCACTCAGAGCACTCGACGACTTATTACAAACCCCCGCCACATCCGAAGTACCCGCCGCGATGCAGGCGACCGGGCTGGACACGATTGTCAAATTTTTGTTCACCTCCGGCTCCACCAAGTTGCCTAAGGGCGTGATCAATACCCATCGCATGATCTGCGCCAACCAGCAGCAAATCCGCCAAAGCATGCCCTCGGTGTATGCCGAGGGCGATCCCCCAGTGTTGGTCGACTGGCTACCGTGGAATCACACTTTCGGCGGCAACAACAACGTGCATGCGGCGCTGTTCAATGGCGGCAGCTTTTACATTGACGAAGGCAAACCAACGCCTGCGCTCATCCACAAAACCATCGCCAACCTGCGTGAGATTGCGCCCACCGCCTATTACAACGTGCCCATTGGCTTCGAGCTCATCGCAGCTGCCATGAAGACGGACGACCTCCTGCGAAAAAACCTGCTGTCCAAGGTACGTATGTTCTTTTATGCCGGTGCCGCGCTGGGTCAGCCGATTTGGGATTCGCTTTTTGAGAGCCAGGAACGAGAGGTGGGGCAACGCATCGTGATGGGCACGGGCCTTGGGATGACCGAGAGTGCGCCGCACGGTCTGTTTGTCACCAACGCGAACGTTCAAGCGGGCGACCTGGGCCTGCCCTCGCCCGGTATGTTGCTTAAGCTGGTGCCAGCGGGCGACAAGATTGAAGTGCGCTACAAAGGCCCGAACATCACGCCCGGCTACTGGCGCAATCCCGAAGCCAGTGCCGAAGCGTTTGATGATGAGGGCTATTTGTGCACGGGTGACGCGGTGGCTTGGATTGACCAAACTGACATTCACCAGGGCCTGAAGTTTGATGGCCGCACGGCGGAGGATTTCAAGCTCTCAACCGGCACCTTTGTTAGCGTCGGGCCGCTGCGTGCGAAGATCATCGCCGCAGGCGCGCCGTATGTGCAAGACGCAGTGATCACTGGCCTTAATTTGAAGGAAGTGGGTGCCTTGATTTTCCCCACGGGGGCGGTGCGCACATTGAGCGGCATGGCACCCGAGACAGACCTGAGCCACGTGCTCAACAGCCCGACGGTACAAGCCCATTTTCAGAACGTCGTGAACACGCTTGCAGCCAGCAGTACCGGCAGCGCTACCCGCGTCGCGCGCCTGCACTTGATGGATCAGCCGCCGTCGATTGACTTGGGCGAAGTCACCGACAAAGGCTCCATCAATCAACGCGCTGTGTTGAAGCACCGCGAATTGCTGGTCAACGCGCTGCACGAGCAGGCCAGCGCGATCAGCATCAGCCACATCATCAAACCCCAGCTCTAATAACTCAACTTTCTAGCCAATTTTTTATAACCACCCGAGGAGACAACACCATGCAACGCCGTCAATTTACCCAAGCCGCTACAGCCGCCGCCGTTTTAGGCGCATTCCCCGCAAGCTTCGTCAAAGCTCAGGGCATGATCGACACCCTGCGCATCATCGTCGGCTTTCCGCCTGGCGGCACCACCGATGCTTTTGCGCGGCGCATGGCCGAAAAGCTGCGCGGCGTTTATGCGACCAGCGTCGTGGTCGAAAACAAACCTGGCGCAGGCGGGCAGATTGGGGTCAGCACGGTGATGGCTGCGCCTGCGGACGGTACGGTCATGCTGTTCACACCCGGCTCAATGATCACCATCTACCCGCACACTTACCCCAAGCTGCCGTACAAAGTCAGCGACGTGCTGCCGATCAGCACAGGGCTCTACACCGCGTTTGGCTTAGGGGTTGGCCCGGCGGTGCCCGCTACAGTCACAAATGTGAAAGAGCTGATCGCTTGGGTCAAGGCCAATCCGACGATGGGCAACTACGGCACCCCCGGTGCGGGCTCGATGCCGCACATGGTGGCAGCACTGTTGGACAAAGCCGCAGGCACCGACATGAAGCAGGTGGCGTATCGGGGCTCGGGCCCGGCCATCATCAAGCTGCTGGGCGGCCAGTTGCCGATCTTCTCATCACCGATTGGCGACTACTTACAGCATCTGCCCGGCGGCAAGTTGCGCCTGCTGGCCGTCTCGGGTAAGCAGCGCTCGCGTTACGCACCCAATGTGCCCACGTATGTGGAGCAAGGCTTTCCTGAGCTGGACATGGAGGAATGGTTTGGCTTCTTCATGCCCGCCAAAACGCCGATCGCCATCGCCATGCGCATGAACGACATGCTCAAAACGCTGATCCCCGCCAAAGATGTGGCCGACTTTGCCGCCCCCATCGGCCTGCTGCCCACCGCCTCGTCCAGCCTGGACGATTTTGCGAGAATCGTCAAAGCCGACTCCGAGCTGTGGGGCCGCTACGTCAAACGCATCGGCTTCACGGCGGAGTCTTGATCATGAAACGACAATATCTTGTCGCCCTGACTGGCATTGCCGCGTTGCTGGCCGCGTGCACCAGCTTGCAAAGCGGCGGCGAGCCCCCAGCGCAATTGACCGCCGCCCAAGGGGCGAGCCTCAAAATCTGCGGCGTGATTGGCGCACGCTTCGAGTTTGCCAACACGCAGATCGATGCGGCTGAGCCCGTGACACCTGGCGCAGTCACGCTGAACGGTATCCCCGTGGCGCAGCACTGCTTAGTCAAAGGGCAGATGTTCAAGCGCAAAGGCATCGACAGCCAGGACTACGCCATCGGGTTTGAGATGCGCTTGCCGATGAACTGGAATGGCCGCTTCTTCCACCAAGTCAATGGCGGCATTGACGGCGTGGTGCAACCCGCCTACGGCCCCAATACGCACAGCGCGGGCGCATTGGCGCAAGGCTTTGCAGTCATCAGCTCGGACGCGGGCCACAACATGCGCCAAAACCCAAAGTTTGGCGAAGACCCGCAGGCGCGTGCTGACTATGGCTACGGCGCCGTGGGCAAACTCACACCCATGGCAAAGGCGATGATCGCTATGGCGTACGGTAAAGGGCCAGACCGCTCCTACATCGGCGGCTGCTCCAACGGAGGTCGGCACACGATGGTGGCCGCGTCGCGGTTTGGCGATCAATATGACGGCTACCTGGTCGGTGCGCCCGGCTACCGCTTGCCCAACGCCGCCCTGGCTCAACTGTGGGCCGCACCAAAATGGAACGCGCTGGCCGACCCGGCTGCCACCGTCAATCACCCGTTTGCGCCGAACGTGAAGTTACCCGACCTGGGCAGCGCTTTCAACGCACAAGAGCGCCAAACCGTCGCCCAAGCGGTGCTGCAAAAATGCGATGCGCTGGATGGTGCCACCGACGGCCTGGTGCAGGATGTGAAAGCCTGCCAGGCAGCGTTTGATCTGAATCGCGATGTTGCCACTTGCTCGGGTAGTGATGCTGGCGCGCGCAACGGGCAGTGTTTGACATCGGCCCAGAAAACGCTGATCGGCCAAGTTTTTGCAGGCGGCAAAACGCCTTCAGGCCAGTCGATCTACAGCAGCTTTCCTTGGGACACAGGCGTTCGCACGCCCAACTGGGCCAACTGGAAATTCGTCAACTCCCAGGTGCTGGACCCAGGAGCAGGCTACATTTTTATGAGCCCTGCACGAAGCATCAAGGCGCTTGACAACAACGACATCGACGAAGGCTATCGCGCCATCTACGCAAGCCTCGCACCTTTCGGCGAATCGGCTGATGCGGTCATCACGCCAACGGGCAAAGACAACCCGGTCAACCTTGCGCCCTTGCGTGCCCGAGGGGCCAAGATGCTCATGTACCACGGCGTGAGCGATGCGATCTTCTCCGCCAACGACACTGCCGCCTGGTGGGATCGGCTGAACCAGGCCCAGGGCGGCCGCGCCGCAGACTTCGCCCGGTATTTCCCGGTGCCGGGCATGGCGCATTGCAGCGGCGGCCCCGCAACCGATCGGTTTGACGGCTTGTCGGCCCTGGTCAAGTGGGTGGAGCAAGGCGATGCGCCCACGCAACTATTTTCCAGTAGCCGTGGTGCGGGCAACACCGCTGGCGTGAACACCGATGTGCCGTCTGACTGGTCACCCACGCGTACCCGCCCGCTATGCCCTTATCCGCGGGTCGCGCGCTACTCGGGCTCGGGTGATGTGGAAGATGCAGGCAATTTCACCTGTCGTTGATTGCGGCGACTGAGTCAATGCGATAGCCAGCGACAATGGCGTTCATGACAGACATTTCCGTTGACACCGTCGACACCCACTATCTGGAAACACTGACCGGCTACAACGCCCGGCGCGCCTCGCTGGCGATCATCGGGTTGTTCGTGACGCACATGGCGGTGTATGACTTTCGTCCCGTTGATTTCTCGGTGATGTCGCTGATCATTCACAACCCTGGCATCACGTCGCGGCAGCTTTGCAGCACCCTGGGCCTGTTGCCACCCAATCTTGTGGCCATGATCAACCGCCTGGAGAAACGAGAACTCCTTGAGCGGCGCCCTCACCCCACTGATGGCCGAGCGATGGGCCTGCACCCCAGTGGCCAGGGCATTGAGCTGATGAAAGAGGCCGAGCAAACCGCCGCCCGGCTGGAGCGCGACGCCACCCGGCAACTGACGGCGACAGAGCTCAAAACCCTGCACCGCCTACTCAAGAAGATTTACCAGTAGCCGAACAAACCTGCAATAGTTTGGTGACGTTTGGTGCGCTCAGTGTGGTTTTTTACCGAATTTATCCACTTTCATTAACTTCACAGCTATGAATCTCGTAGCGATTTGAAAACTGCGCTATAGTTTCGCGAACAAGCTCACCTGCCGCACTATTCATCGCGCCTGTCCGCAACCCACCCCACCTTGAGGAGATTCAATTCATGAGATCCAGAGAAAACGTATCGATCGGCCAACTGTTGTCTTTGCTGGAGTCCCGCTACTGCATCCGCGTGCTGTGGGCGCTGAAAGATGGGCACCCGCAGACCTTCAGGCTGCTACAGGACAGCGTTGGACTCATCACCCCCAACACACTCAACACCCGTATCAAAGAACTGCGCGCTGCGGGCCTGATGACGCACGGAGACGATGGCTACACCGTCACCACAATGGGCGCAGACCTGCTTAAGCGACTCAACGACCTGCACGCGTTCTCCACCAAATGGGCTGCAGCCCAGGCCAAAAAAGCAGCGACCAAAGCTGCCGCCTAACTGAACCTGGCGGCCAGCCAAGCCCCACAAAAGACAGCGGCGCTGTCTTTTTTTTGGCCATTTTCGAATGACGTATGCAGCAACCGACGGGAAGCCGCCACGCCAGGGCCTAGCCGTCATTCCACCTCTAGATCATTCGTTATTCAGCAGCCAGCCAGGGCTGCCAGATATATGATTCCATGCCGATCACGCCATACGTGAAGCCGCCGTCAAGCACCTGCAACTTGGCATATTTGCGCGCTGCACCCAGCGCCACCAGCAGCGGTAAATAATGTTCATCCGTGGGATGTGCACGCGCAGCATGCGGTGCGTGCCTGGCGGCTCCTATGAGCGCCAGTGCGTCGTGATTCATCACTTTGTCCCGCACCCAGCCCACGAACTCCTTGGCATAGGCGGCCTCGCCTCCGCCATTGAGCCTGAACTCGTACAGATTGTGCGTGATGCTGCCTGATCCGACGATCAATACACCTTGCTCTGAAAGTGGTTGCAGCATTTGTCCCAGCGCAAAAGCTCTCCGGGGTGTGAGATCGTGCGGCATCGACAACTGAAACACCGGCACATCCGCTTTGGGCAGCAGATGCAACAAAGGAACCCAGGCACCATGGTCGTAGCCGCGTTGCGTGTCGAGTTGAACGTCCAGGCCACGGGATTTCAACAATTGCGCAGTGGCCGCAGCCAAAGAGGGGTGACCTGGCGCCGGGTAGACCACATCGTTCAAGCGCGGGTCAAAGCCGCCAAAGTCGATGACGGTTTCGGGCTTTTCGGTCGCCATCACACTGAAACCCATGGTCATCCAATGCGGCGATATGAGCAGTACGGCTCGGATGGCAGGCAGCTTGCGACCGGCTTCTTGCAGTAAGGCCCCGGCCCTACCCGGCTCCAGGGCAAACGGGGGTGCGCCATGTGAGAGAAACATCGTGGGCAGAGTTGTCACAGGCAAGCTCCCCTCGATCAAACGACGCGTTCCAGCACGATGTCAAACACCGCATCAACCATCTCCCGCCCGCCAGTTCGATCGGCAGATCGATTGGCTTTAGCTACCACCGTCAGCAAGTCGCGCTCTTTGCTGAATCCGCCAAACAGCCGCTGGTAAAGGCTGCCTTCGGCGTTGTCGCCCGCGAAATACATCTCCGTCGTCAAAGTACGGTGGCCTGCGGCGATCACCTTGAAGTGAACATGGGGTGGGCGTCCAGAATAACCAATCGGCTTGAGGGTGTTGAAGGTGTACAGGCCGTCTTCACCGGTTCGCATGCGGCCATAGCCTTGAAAGCCACGGTTGGCCGGGCCCTCGCCACCAAAGTCAGGATGCCGGTATTCGCCCACATCATCGATTTGCCATATCTCCACCATCGCGTTGTTCAGGGTTCTACCATCGTCCCCGCGCACCCGGCCTGAAAGCGCCATGGGGATGCCACCGACGTACTTTTTCCCCTTGAACGTCGTCAGGTCGTTGTCAACTTCATCCGCCCAGGTTTTGGGGTAGTACGGCCCCTCAAGGTCTTGGGGTGTCGGTTTAAGTTTGACGGGTTGCGCCTGCACCAGCTTGGGCGCAAGCCACCATGAGATGGCTGGCAAGGCTACCAAAAGTTTCAGGATTGAGCGGCGGGGGATTTGCATGACGATTGACCTTGTGATGTGCAATGAGTCAGCGAATCAAGCTTTGCGCATCCACGCAGGCGCAATGCCCGTGCCTTGGCCTGCACCGTAGCCAAAATACACGTTCAAGCCCGCCAGCGGCTCCAGGTAGCGCGCGTTTTTCAGACCACCCGCATCGACGGCTTCAAAGCCCATGCTGGTCGCTAGCTGTTTGACGGTTTGCTTGGCCGCCTCGCTGTCACCTGCCACAAATACACTCACCTTCGCGTTGGGGCTGAATGCAGCGCCCTCGTCCAGCACTGAGGCAAACAAGGTGTTGAACGCTTTAACGACAATCGCCGTGGGCATCGCCTTGGCAATTTCTTCGGCGGCCGAGGTGGTGTGACCCAGCGTTAAGCCCATGTAGTCGGCGGTCAGCGGATTGGTAATGTCAATCACCACTTTGCCTGTGAGATTGCCCAACGCACCGAGTGCCGCAACGGCATCCCCATAACCTGCGGCCAAGACTATGGCATCGGCACCTTCAGCTGCGCCTTTGGCGGGCACCGCGGTGACACCGGCAAATTTCGCAGCCAGCGCGGTTGCCTTGCTGAAATCTCTGGAGGTGATCTTGACGCTATGGCCCGCGCCATGCAATTGCTTGACGAAGGCTGAGCCCATATTGCCTGCGCCGATAACTGTGATTTTCATAATAATTCCTTTGGGTGATTGAAGTCAACAAGTGGCCAGTTAGTGCACTGGGTGCCGACCTAGAAAGACTAGCGTCGTGCACAAAATGAACTGTATTTGTTCCTCTGAAATAGATAAATAGCGGTTGAATTGAATAACTGTCTCATTTTTTGATACAGTTTAAGGTAACGTCGGGTGATTTAAAGAAATGCACTCGTCTCTGGATAGCGCAAAGTCAGCGGCTCAATCACAGACGGTCGACGTAACGCTGCGTATGACGCATCGCCTAGCTGGTGGTGCAGTTCGTCGTTCATGTTGAGCGTTTTCAGGTGTACACCTCGGTGAACGACCCTGGCATTTCACCGCTGGTGAAAAATATCGACCGCGCTGCCTGGTCTTCCGTCCACGTCAATACCGGCATGTCGCGGTGGGCCTGGTAACCCAGCCCGGCAAAGGTTTCGTTGCGGTTGCCAGAGGGGTCAAAAAAGTAGAGCGTGGTGCCGCGCGTGAGGCCGTGGCGCATCGGCAGCACATCAATCTTGACTTTGTTCTTGCCCATCACGTCGCCGGCCTTCAAGATGTCGTGCCATGAGTCAAGGAAGAATGAAACATGGTGCAGGCCCGCGCGCTCACCGCCCACGAAAGCGATGTCGTGCGGCTTGCTGGAGCAGGTGAGGAACGAGGCCAGTTGCAATGCGCCGCCCGGGCCGACCGTGATGCGTTCAGTCTGGAAGAAATCCAGGACATCGATGAAAAATTTTGTGTTCTGCGCCACCGTGTCGATTTGATGGGGCGGATCAAACGGACACATGAGCAGGCAGTGGTCCAGCCAGTGCGCGCCCGCGCCACGAATGTCATCTGGCCAAGGGTCGGGGTTGAGGGAGCCGACATCGGTACCGATACAGGTTTTCTCGGCATACAGGCGCATTTCATGGCCGCTTGGCATCAGAAATTTCAGCATGCGACCGCAATCGGGCAGTGTATTTTTGGGTAGCGTTGCTACCTTGATGCCATACGCCGTGATTTTTGCCGCGAGCAAATCCAACTCTGAATCTTTGGCCACTTTGTACGCAACATGCTTGAAGCCGGCTTGATCTGACGGGCTCAAGATAACTGAGTATTTGTCCCACTCGTCCCAGCACTTCAGATACACATTGCCCTGCGCATCTTTGTGAGTGACTTTCAAGCCGACGATGTTTTCGTAGTGCTTGACAGCGGCATCCATGTCCATGACCTGGATGTTGATATGCCCAATTCTCATTACGCTCATTTCAGTCTCCTTATGTAAATCTAAATAAATCTCAAAAAATCAATCGCTTCAGGCTCAGGCGCTGCCCCACGCGCCAAAGCTCAATGCTTTTTTCATCTTGCCCAGCACCTCAATTTCCACGCTTTCCACGGGTGCCACCCGGCAGGCCAGGCACACGCCTTGATGCTCCTCTTCAACCGACACATGCGCGCGGCTCATGGGGCCGGTCTTGCGCACTGCCCCAGATATCACGCGTACCTTGCAAACGCCGCAACCGCCATTCAGACAACCTGCCGGGATACCCCGCTTGCCCAGGCGCGCCATGCCTTGCAACATCGTCTCGCTTTCGAAACAACCGTAGATTTCGCCGGTTAGCGTCAACTTAACCTCGTGCGTTTGTTTCGCGGCGCGTATTGCCGTTTGTGCTGACACTTTGGACCGCCCCGGCAGGTTCGGTTTCCAATGAGCTCGTGCGGTGGGTGAGTTCATCTTTGAGCCTTCGCCGGAATGTATTTGTTTCTCATGAATCGATAAACGTTAAATCAGTTGATTCACTGTCTCATTTTTTGAGACAATTAGCGGCATGGATAAGTTCAAAGAGATGCAGGCGTTTGTGGCGGTTGCCGAATCAGGCAGTTTTGTGAACGCCGCTGATCAGCTGGAGACCTCCAAAGCGGCGGTATCGCGCTACGTGGCGCAGCTCGAAGAACGCCTGGGCGTGCGACTGATGAATCGCACCACACGCCGCCTTTCGATGACGGATGAGGGCTACGCATTTCTCGCGCATTGCAAGGAAACTCTGACGCTGATTGACGATGCGGAGCAGGAGATTCAAAACAAGCGCAGCAGTCCCACCGGCTTGATTCGAATCAATGCGCCGCTCACCTTCGGCATCCTGCACCTGGCGCCACTTTGGGGGAAATTTACGGCGCTGTACCCGCAAGTGCGGCTTGAAGTGAACTTGTCTGACCGCGTGGTGGATTTGGTCGATGAAGGCTACGACCTTGCTGTGCGCGTGGCAAGTTTGCCCAGCTCCACCTTGATCAGCCGCAAGTTGACCAGTACCTCGCTGATGGTCTGTGCATCGCCCAAATACCTCAAAGGCAAAACTAAACCGCAACACCCAAGAGACTTGAAAGACCACAGCGTGATCAGCTATTCCTATTTGGCCACCGGCGACGAGTGGATATTTCAAGGCCCTGACGGTGAGACCCGAGTCAAAACCAACGCCAAAATCCACACTAACAATGGCGATACCTGCCGCAGCGCCGCACTCGCGCACCAGGGTATTATTTTGCAGCCGACGTTCATCGTGGGTGAGGATGTCAATAAAGGCGATCTGGTCGCGTTGTTGCCAGGCTACAAATCCATCGAGTTAGGCATTTATGCGGTCTACCCTTCGCGCAAATTGGTGTCGCCACGCATTCGCGCGCTGATCGATTTCCTGGGGAAGGAGTTTGAGCATGTCAGTTGGCAATGAATGTCGCGCGCTTTGAGCAAAAGCCAGACTGGCATAATTCAGCGCCGCGCCAGCCCGATGGGCAGGCCAGCAAAAAAGCCAAAAAAGCCCTTGATATGCCCATTTTGGGTTTATTGACGGCTCCCAACGCTGTTTTGCGGCTTTTTTTGAATGAAATTGCCTTCTAGCTCTCTCATAATAAGCATAGACAGCTACGTTATTTATAGCAACTAATCAGCTAACCAACCCAGAAAGACTCAATGACCACCGCCATCACCACCCCCTCCGGCCTGCACTACACCGACACCATGGTCGGCTCGGGCGCAGAAGCCACCAAGGGTCAAAAAGTAACCGTGCACTACACAGGCTGGCTGTACAACAACGACACCCAAGGTGCCAAATTTGACTCCAGCAAAGACCGCAACGACCCGTTTGTGTTCTCGCTCGGCGCGGGCATGGTGATCAAGGGCTGGGACGAAGGCGTGGCGGGCATGAAAGTGGGCGGCGCGCGCACGTTGATCATCCCCGCCGCCTTGGGCTACGGCGCTCGGGGCGCGGGCGGCGCGATTCCGCCCAACGCCACGTTGAAGTTTGACGTGGAGTTGCTAGGCGTGAATTGAGCTTCAAAGACGGCGTGAGGCACCCATTTGGGTGCCTTTTTTGTGAATAACCCACTTCACCCCTTGATACGTGCGTATCTGCCCTCAATTTTGAAGGGTATTCGTAGACTCTTTACTTTTAGCATGTCAGAACCGTCTCCAAACCCCAACCCTAGTTCACACGGCGGGCCTCAACATCCGCAAGACCAGCAACAGCCCCAGGCGCAGGGTGGCCCGCACGGTCATCCGGCAGAAAACCAGCCGCCGATGAGCCCTGAAGAGCTTGAAGCGGCTCAGTTTGCCAACGAACTCGATGCATTGACGATGGCCCAAGCCGAGGTCGCCACTTTAAAGGCCAAAAACGCCGATCTCGCCGACCAGTACCTGCGTGCCAAGGCCGACACCGAAAACGCCCGCCGCCGTGCTGAGGACGAAATCACCAAAGCGCGCAAGTTCGCCGTTGAAAGCTTTGCAGAAAGCCTGCTGCCTGTAGCCGACAGCCTGGAGGCGGGCTTGGCGATCAAAGATGCAACCGTTGAGCAAATCAATGAAGGCGCGATGGCAACGCTGCGCCAGCTCAACGCGGCGCTGGAGCGCAACAAGGTCGTCGCCATTAACCCGGCAGCCGGTGCCAAGTTTGATCCGCACCAGCACCAGGCCATCAGCGTCGTGCCGTCTGAGCATGAAGCCAATACGGTGGTGATGGTGCTGCAAAAAGGCTATTCCATCGCCGACCGCATCATGCGGCCTGCCTTGGTGACGGTTTCTGCACCAAAGTAGGCGTTAAACCAGATCTGTTTAAAGACATATTTATCAACGGGTCACTTGAATCGCTTCAAGTTATCCACAAGTTACTACGCATCGGCCAACG
>JANNFW010000784.1:0-2781 GCA_031380235.1 Rhodoferax sp.
CACTGCATGGGTCAAGTAGAAGCCGTTGAATTTGTGAGCTACGAGGCCACGCTGGAACGGTTCCAGCGAGAGTGGCTGGAAATCGTCAAACCAACACGAGGAAAGAAACCATGACCAAAGTTGTAACCCGCACTGATGATGCCGCTGGCTTCTTCTCGCGGGCCAAATCTGCTGCGCAGCGGGCCGACCAGGGCACCGCGTTTGACGGCACCGTCACCCTATCGTTTGAAGACCCGCAGCGGATGTTCACCGTGCTCTCGCAAGCCCGCCGCCGCTTGATGCTGGAGGTCATGCGCGAGCCCAGAACCATCAACGAGTTGTCCCATCGCCTGCACCGCAACCGCTCAACCGTCACCAAAGATGTTGGCATGCTGGAGAAGATGGGGCTACTCGTGTCGCAACGTCAAGCCAATCCGGCCGGGCACGGTATTCAAAAGCTGGTACGGTCTGTGGCACCCAGGATTGAGATGGTGGCTACGCTGGGGTGAGGCAAGTTCACAGCCCAGTGATACCGATAGGATCATCCTTCATGCGAAGCGGCTCTGAAGCCCACGCGGCTGCCTGCGTGTCACCCGGCGCGACAGGCGTCCGCTCAAATTGCAAGGGCCAAGAGCGCGCCTCCTTCTTTACCTCCGGCAGCCGCGTGGGCTTCAGAGCCTAGGGTTGGTGATCGTCCGCGGCATCAATACCGCGCCTGCGCCCGCACGTGGCTGCGCAAAGCGGAGGCCATCGCCTTCACTTCATCCGTGCTGTGTTTAACCGGCGCGTTCTCTATAAATTTTGAAAGCGCTTTGGGTTCCAGCACCCAAATGCCCTCGACCTTGCTGTCAAAGGCCTCCACAGGCCAAACGTAGGGCTGAAACTGGCTTTCCCGCAAAAAGTTACCAAGCCACCGTGCTTGCGCCTTGGCTTGCACCAACGGATTGCGGTCGATGCGATGGCCGTTGGCAAAGACTTCACCGCCTGTTACCGTCACCTTGCATTCGCCCCGCAAAGGTTTGGAATGGGTTTTGGTTTCGATGGTGAACACGCCTTGCGGCCCGATCAACACATGATCCACATTGGCGTCGCCACTGCGCACGTCATGAAAAACGACAAAGTCCAACCGACGGAGCCATTCCAGGTGCTCGGCCACCGCCCGCTCGCCATCACGTCCCTGTTTGATTTGCGCCAATCGCGTTCTGGCCCGCCATATTTTGACAACGGCATACAGGACACCAAGGCCTGCGGCGACAGAAAAAATCACTGGGTTAAGCTTGGAATCGTTGAAATATCGAAACCATTCCAGTCCAGCCAACATAAGGAACAACAGGGCCAGCATTGCAGGCGCAAATATGTGGTCATACGCCTCGTCCTGCAACTGCTCCGTCAAGGATTGCCCTGCGGCTCGCAACGGTTGCACCCGATCCAGTGGGGAGCGCTTCGCGTTGGTCTTCATATCGACTTACCTTTCAAGTTGTGCAGTCGGCGAAAGTGATCGGATAGATAGCAACTAAAGGCTAAAAGTTAATCTACAGGTTAATTTTTAACTGAAAATATCGAAAAAACCAAGAATACGAACAAAACAAGCATCCAGCTCTCGAATTACATGCATAAAAAGCTATCTATTTAGTAGCAATTTGCAACCGCTTGACCAACTGATTGCTGGTGTTGCGCAGCCGCTGGGCCAGCAGCTGAGTGAGTTTGACCAATACCTTCGCGCCTGTGGTGGGGTGGCTTTCTATGAGCTCGGCAATCGCTGCGCGGGTTAGCACGACGGCTTCCACGGCTTCTATGGCGGTGCATGAGGCGTAGCGCGGGGCGGCGTCCAGCATGGACATCTCGCCTAACGCGGCACCTTGCTTAACAACCGCCAGGCGCGACGGTTTGTCGCCTTCCTCGGTTTTCTTGGTCACGTCGACCGTGCCACTGAGGATGATCAGCATCCAGTCACCTAGCTCGCCTTCCTTAATCAGCACCTGACCGGCTTTGGCGCGCACTCTTGGCATCAGCGCGCCTAAGGCATTGGCCTCTGAGGCGCTAAGGTCTTCAAGCAGCGAGGCCTCGTGGCGCCAGCCGTGGGTGATCTCCGCGAGGTCGGCGCACTGGCCCAGCACTTCGAGCCCAGCGGCTTTAAGCTGCTCTTCAATGGGTGCCATGGCCACGGCTTGTCCTCGCTTAACGGGGTTAGCGAGAGGGTTGCAGCGTTTGCAGCCACTGGTCGATCTCAAGCACCACGGCATCACTGGCAGCAGTCAGCGCCCGCACGCCGCCCGCCACATCTGCGCTGGCAGCAGGCCGTTGGACGACGAAGCTGCGCTGGCCCAGCAGCTTTTCTCCTTGCGGGGCAGGCTGAACGACGGTGGCCCGCAGGCGCAGCAGACCGGTGCTTACGGTCGTGGATTCAAATAATTGGCTGAACTCATCGAGCTCCAGGCGAACCGCCCACGGGCTGATGCTGCCGGCCATGCTACCGACAGCCTCACCGGGGTTGAGCACGGCGCGGCTTTTGCCCAGTTGTGCGCTGAGGCGCTGGCGCAGCAACTGCGCGGGTGGCATGCTCCAGCGCGCCTGGGCGTAGGCGCGCAACTCCTGCGCATTAGAGTAGATCAGGCGGTACAAAACACCGCTGCCGTTGAGCGCCGCGCTGCTTTCAATCTCAGCCAGCGCGATAGGTGGCAAAGCCAGCGCCGCGTTGCTGGTTTGAACGGCAGGGGCAACGACAACACCGGGGCCAAAGTCATAGGTGACCGCGCGCACCGGCTTGTCGGGCAGGGCGGCACAGGCGGTCAGCAGCAAGAT
>JANNFW010000359.1:0-8263 GCA_031380235.1 Rhodoferax sp.
CGGCCATCGGCTGGTACAGCGGGTCAGCGGCGTTCTGGCGGTCCACCACGGCGGCCATGCGGCGGAAGGTCTCGTGCACCCGTGCCTCGGTGACCACGCCGTGCATCAGCCAGTTGGCGATGTGCTGGCTGCTGATGCGCAGGGTGGCGCGATCTTCCATCAGGCCGATGTTGTGGATGTCGGGTACTTTTGAGCAACCCACGCCCTGGTCGATCCAGCGCACGACATAGCCTAGGATGCCTTGGGCGTTGTTGTCCAGCTCTTGCTGTTTTTGCGCGGGTGTCCAGCCTTTGATCGCGTCTTCGGTGGCGACGGGGATGGTCAGCAGGGCGTTGAGCACCTCGTTGTATTCGGCCTTCGCATTTAGCTTGGCATCCGCACTTTCCATCTGCTTTTGCAGCTTGGCCACGTTGACCTGGTGGTAGTGCAGCGCGTGCAGCGTGGCACCGGTGGGGCTGGGCACCCAGGCGGTGTTGGCACCAGCTTTGGGGTGGTTGATCTTTTGCTCCAGCATCGCCTTCATCAAATCGGGCATGGCCCACATGCCTTTGCCGATTTGCGCTTTGCCGCGCAGGCCGCACTGCAGGCCGACTTGCACGTTGTTCTTCTCGTACGCGGCAATCCACGCGCTTGATTTCATGTCGCCTTTGCGGATCATCGCGCCTGCGTGCATGGCGGTGTGCATCTCGTCGCCGGTGCGGTCCAGAAAGCCGGTGTTGATGAAGGCGACGCGGCTCTTGGCGGCGGCAATGCAGGCTTTCAGGTTGGCGCTGGTGCGGCGCTCTTCGTCCATGATGCCGAGTTTGACGGTGCTGTCTTTGAGGCCCAGCATTTTTTCCACGCGGCCAAACAGCTCGGCGGCAAATGCAACCTCTGCCGGTCCGTGCATTTTGGGCTTGACGATGTAAACGCTGCCTTTGCGTGAATTGCGAATGGCGTCCTTTTTGGTTTTCTTCAGGTCGTGGATGGCGATGGCGGAGGTCACCACTGCATCCAAAATTCCTTCCGGAATCTCTTTCGTCGAACCATCGGCAGCGGTGTAGAGGATGGCGGGGTTGGTCATCAAATGGCCAACATTGCGCACAAACATCAGCGAGCGGCCATGCAGGGTGACGGGCTTTTTGGTCTTCGGCGATGTGTACACGCGATCCGGGTTGAGCCCGCGAGTGAAAGTGGTGCCGCCTTTGGCAACCGTCTCGGTCAACGTTCCTTGCAGAATACCGAGCCAGTTGGAATAGGCCAGCACCTTGTCGTCGGCATCGACCACAGCAACGGAGTCTTCTAAATCAAGAATGGTGGAAAGTGCCGCTTCCAACACCAAGTCGCTCACGCCCGCCGGGTCGGTTTTGCCGATGGGTGTGCTGCGGTTGATCTGGATATCCAGGTGCAGGCCGTTGTGCTGGAGCAGGATGGACGACGGGTTGCCCGCAGCACCTTGGTAGCCGGTGAATTGTTTACCGTCTGCGAGTTTGGAGGATTTTCCGCTCGACAGTTTCACAACCAGATCACCGCCCTTGACGCTGTAGCCTACCGAATCTACGTGTGAGCCGTTTGCCAGCGGCGCGGTGCGATCCAACACATGACGCGCATAGTTGATGACCTTCGCGCCCCGCACAGGGTTGTAGCGGTTACCTTTTTCAGCGCCACCGTCTTCCGACAAAACATCCGTGCCATATAGCGCGTCGTACAGCGAGCCCCAGCGCGCGTTGGCGGCGTTCAGCGCGTAGCGCGCGTTGAGCACGGGCACCACCAGTTGCGGGCCAGCCTGTTTGGCCAGTTCATCATCGACGTTCGAGGTTGTGGTCTTGACGCTCTTGGGCACGGGCACCAAGTAGCCGATCTTTTCCAGGAAAGCACGGTAGGCTTTCATGTTCTGGACGGGGCCGGGGTTCGCCTTGTGCCACGCATCGAGCTCGCTTTGCAGGCGATCACGCTCTGCCAGCAGGGCGATGTTTTTGGGGCTTAAGTCCGCGACGATGGCGTCAAACCCAGCCCAGAACTTGTCGGCAGCGACACCGGTGCCGGGCAGCACTTTGTCGTTGATGAAGGCGTGCAGATTGGTTGCCACTTGCAGGCGGTGAATGTTTGTGCGGGCAGTCATGAGATCAGTCTCCAGAGTCAAAAATCAGAAAAACGAAAGTACATCGCGCAGGCTGGTGCCCACGCGGGTGGGCTGGGTGCCCAATTCTTCAAACGGCGCATTTTGCCGGTTCACCCACAGGGTTTGATAGCCGTACCAGGTGGCGGCGAGCGCATCCCAACTGTTGCTGCTGACAAAGGCGATCTGCGCGGCAGGCAGTCCGCAAGCAGCTTCACCCAAGGCGTACGCATCAGGGTGGGTTTTGTATTTGCGAATGGCATCAACGCTGATAACGTGGTCGAGCAGATCTTGCAGGCCTGCGGACTTCACCGCCATCGCCAACATCGCGGGATTGCCGTTGGACAGGATGCCGGTGGCGATGCCTTTGGCGCGCAGGGCCGAAAGCACGTCGCGGTTCTCCGGGTACGCCGTCAGGTGGTGGTACTGGTTCATCAACTGGTCGACGTGCGCCGCGGAAAACGACGGGATGGCAAGCCGCTTCAGGGCGTAAATGAGCGCAGCGCGCGTCAACTCCCAAAACGGCTGGTAGTGCGCGCCGTGGTTGCTCGTGGTGACCAAGCGGGTGTATTCAATCTGCTTGTCGCGCCACAACACGCTCAAGGCTTGGCCGTGGCCGGGGAAGAGTTCCTCTGCCAGTTGCGCCACGCTGTACACATCAAACAGCGTGCCGTAGGCATCAAACAAGACGGCTTGCGGGGTTGTCAGGGCGGCGTGGGTTTCCATCCTGCTACTTTATTTGATACTGAACTTATTATTGGTAATGTGAAAATTCAATGAGTAGAGACAAAATCAAGGGTAATTCAGAGGGGGATGACCGTGTCAGGCCGTGTTTTGCAGCCTGGACGCGGCATGCAAGCCAAACACACCCATCACGATGAAGCTAATGCACACCAGCTTGAGCGCCGTGGCGGGCTCGCGAAACCAGAAGATGCCGATGGCCGCCGTGGCTACCGTGCCCACGCCAGACCACACCGCGTAGGTGATACTCAAATCTAAGGTTTTCACAACCAACGCATTACAGCTGAAGGCGGCCGCGTAGCAGGCAAACATCAGGATGGAAGGTGCCAGGTTGGTGAAGCCGTGGGATAGCTTCATGCTTGTGGTGCCCACAACTTCGAAGACGATGGCCACCGAGAGCAGCGCCCAGGCCTGGTTAAGGGTGGGAGTGAAGGACTGTAAGAATGAAACCACAGAGTAAGACTCAGATAAGTGATGAGCATAAACGCATGATCGCGCTCCACAACGGCGCGCAGTGCATTATCCTGACAATAAGCTAACTGTGTCGAACCCCATGACCCCCTCTTACAACCAAGTCTCCATCGACAAGTACCGCCACCACGCGCAGGGCTACGACGCGTCTGCCCAGCTCACCATGCCGCTGCGCCGGCGAACCATTGCTCTGCTTCGCCTGCGTCCCGGCGATGTGGTGCTGGACGTGGGCGCCGGCACGGGTTTGAGCTATCCACTGCTGCTGGACGCAGTCGGCCCCACAGGCCGCGTGCTGGCATTTGAGCAAAGCCCGCAAATGTTTGCGCAGGCGCAGGCACGTTGCGCGCGGGAGGTGGATATCCATCGTCGTCAGCCGATGGACCAACGTGTTTGGCATCAGTGCGTGTCAGCAGAAGGCGTAGTGCTGCCCGAACCGGCTGACGCGGTGTTGTTCAACTATGTGCATGATGTCTCACGCACCCCAGCAGCGGTGGCGAATATCATGCGCCAGTTGAAGCCCGGTGCACGCGTCGCTGCAGCGGGCATGAAGTTCTTTCCCTGGTGGACGGGGCCGCTGAACCTGCTGGCTTGGGCCAAAAACCGTCCGTACAACGCACAGGCCTTGGACATGTGGGCGCCGTGGGACATCATCGCGTCTTACTGCAACGGGTTCGAATGGCAAAGCACGCAGTGGGGCATGGGTTATGTGGCGCATGGTACGGTGAGAGTAGACCTATGAAAGGCTGGTGATCATGGCCCAATCCAACGCAAATACCGCCCCATCCCCAGCCGTAAAGCCCACGTCTCTGTCGGCGCGGTACGCCCAGATACGCGCGCAGACCGAAGCGCTGACGGCGCCTCTGTCAGGCGAAGACTGTCAGGCCCAATCGATGCCGGACGCCAGCCCCATCAAGTGGCATCTGGCGCATGTCACCTGGTTTTTTGAGAGTTTTGTGCTGGAAAATTTTGAGCCTGAATTCAAGCCCTACCAACCGGCGTTTCGAGTTCTGTTCAACAGCTACTACAACGCCATAGGCGACAAGCACCCCCGGTCGCAGCGCGGCTTGTTAACTCGCCCGACGCTTGATCAAGTGTTCGCCTGGCGGCGCAATGTGGACGAACGCATGACGGCGTTAATGCACAGCGCATCCGTGGACAGCACGCGTGCGGCTAAGCTGATCGGCCTGATCGAGCTCGGCCTGAACCACGAGCAACAGCATCAAGAGCTGATTCTTACCGACATCAAGCACCTGCTGTCCTTAAGCCCACTCTCACCTGTTTATCGGCCCGCCTGGCCCCTCGCTGCGATCTCACCCAGCCCAGGGCGGTGGCTAGCCCAAGCGGGCGACCAAGTGACCATCGGACACGATGCTAAAGACGGCTTTTCCTTTGACAACGAAAGTCCACGCCATTCGCAATGGCTGTCTCCCTATGCCTTGATGAACCAGTTGGTGACGCACGGCGAGTGGCTCGCGTTTATGCAGGACGGCGGCTACCGCGAGCCGCGCTGGTGGCTTTCTGCTGGATGGGATTGGGTGCAAAGCCAACGCATCGAAGCTCCTCTGTACTGGCGGCGCTCATCACCCGACAACGCTGTCAGCCAGGGCGATTGGCACAGCTTCACCCTGCATGGCTTGATGCCGATCGACCCGCACACGCCCATCACCCACATCAGTTTCTTTGAAGCCGATGCCTACGCGCGCTGGCTAGCCCAGACCAGCAGCGCATTCAGCGGTGCCAGGTTGCCCACGGAATTTGAATGGGAGGCAGCAGTCGCCCCTGATGCGGCGCTGCACGCGTCCCGAGCTAATTTTGCAGAGTCGCGCGCGTTGCACCCCATGCCACTGTCGCGCGCTGGTGAGGGGCTTTTGCAGGTCTTGGGCGACGTGTGGGAGTGGACTTCCAGCAGCTACCAGGGCTATCCCGGCTACCAGCCCTGGGCGGGTGCGGTGGGTGAGTACAACGGCAAGTTCATGGTCAACCAGTATGTGCTGCGCGGCGGCTCCTGCGCCACCCCCGCATCGCACATCCGCGCGACTTACCGGAACTTCTTCCCAACGGATGCGCGCTGGCAGTTCAGTGGGCTGCGGCTGGCGCGAGATTACGGTTGATAAAGATACTTAGGAAGAGTGAGCAACCCGACATGATTCAAAACCCCAACGACCTGACACAGGCGGTGCTGGACGTCATGCAGCAAACGCCCGATTTGCGCCTGCGCGAGATCATGACCTCGCTGGTTACACACCTGCACGGGTTTGCCCGAGACGTAGGGCTGACTGAAGATGAGTTCCGCGCCGCCACTGCCTTGCTTGCGCGCTTGGGTCAGCAAACCACCGATACGCACAATGAGGTGGTATTGATGGCGGGGTCGCTCGGTGTCTCCGGCCTGGTGTGTCTGATGAACCACGGTGTGGATACAACCCACAACCTGCTGGGACCGTTTTGGCGGATGAATTCACCAACGACGAAAAGTGGCGCAAGCATCGTTCGCAGCCCCACGCCGGGTGCGCCCATGCGCGTGAACGCGCAGGTGCTTGATGCTGCCGCTAAGCCCGTTGCCGATGTAGAGGTTGACATCTGGCATTGCGCGCCAACAGGTTTTTATGAGAACCAAACCCAGGCCCGCGAACAAGGTGGGGCAGACATGAATCTTCGCGGCAAGTTCACCACTGACGTGTCGGGGCGATTCAACTTTTGGAGCGTGAAGCCCGTGGGCTATCCGATCCCAACTGGCGGGGTTGTTGGTCAACTTCTGGCGGCGCAAAACCGCCACCCCATGCGCCCAGCGCACGTGCACGCGCTCATTTTCAAATCGGGTTTCACAACCCTGATCGCGCAGGTCTACGCTGATGACGACGTGAACTTGGCGACCGATGTGCAGTTTGGCGTGACGCAGGCGGTCACGGGTCATTTTGAAAGACATGATGATCCACCCCCAGAAGCGCCTGATTTGAAACTGCCGTGGTACAGCTTGGCCTTCACGTTCAAAATGGAGCCAGGCGAGGCGCGTTTGCCCCGCCCACCGATTAAATGAACCAAGGACTGCACTGATGCTCAAGAAAAAAACCCGTCAGCAAGCGGCAGACAGCTTGTACGAGGCCGACAAGGCGCGGAAAATCATCCCGCAGTTGAGTAAAACTTACGAAGGCATCGAGCTGGCTGACGCTTACGCCATTCAGCAAATGTGGCTGGAGCGCCGTGTCAGCGACGGTGCCCGCCTGGTGGGCCGCAAGATTGGCATGACCTCGCGCGCCATGCAAATGGCCAGCAATTTCACCGAGCCCGACTACGGCTTTTTGACCGACGACATGCTGATCGCAGACGGCGCGCAGATTGAAACAGCGCGCTATGTGAACCCTCGGCTCGAAGTGGAGCTGGCCTTCATCATGGGGCAAGACCTGGCCGGTGCGCACTGCACCGTGGCCGATGTGATGCGCGCCACCGAGTTCGTCACCCCCGCGCTCGAGTTGATCGCCTACCGCACCGAGGTGCCACGCCAGATTGTCGACACCATTGCCGACAACGCAGCAGCAGGGGCGATGATCATGGGTGGCCGCTTGGTGCGCCCGTTTGATGTGGACATCCGTTGGGTCGGCGCCACTTTGTCGAAAAACGGCATCATTGAAGAAAGCGGTGTGTCAGCCGCTGTGATGGGGCACCCGGCGGCAGGCATCGCCTGGTTGGTCAAAAAGCTCTCGCTGCACGGCGGCGGTTTGAAGGTGGGCCAGATCGTGCTGGCAGGCTCTTTCACGCGGCCCATCAACATTGCGCCGGGCGACGTGATTGCGGCGGACTACGGACCGCTGGGTTCCATCGGAGTTCGCTTTATCTAATTGCTCTTAACGCGTTTGCAGCTAAACTGGTGAAATGAACCAGTTAGTACATTTACGCAAGAAAGTGGCAGCATCCGCAAAGCCAAGCGCGGCTAAAGCTTCATCGCCCCCGGCGCGCACCAACGACCCCGAGCGCACCATGGCGGGCATATTGGAAGTGGCCAACGCTGAGTTCAGCGAAAAAGGGCTGGCCGGCGCGCGCATTGATGAGATTGCAGCCGCCACCCAAACCAGCAAGCGCATGATCTACTACTACTTCGGTAGCAAAGAGGGTTTGTACCTTGCGGTTTTGGAGGAGTCGTACCGCCGCATCCGGGCGATTGAGGCCGAACTCCATCTGGAGGACTTGCCGCCCGAGGATGCGCTGCGGCGCCTCGTCGGCTTCACGTTTGACCACCACCACGGCAATGAGCCCTATATCCGTCTGGTGATGAGCGAAAACATGCAGCGGGGCGAGTTTTTGAAGCAAAGCAAGATCATCCAGCAGCTCAACGTGCCGGCCATTGATGCGATTCGAAAGCTGTACGAGCGCGGTGTGGCGGCTGGCGTTTTCCGCGCCCAGCTCGATCCGGTGGACATTCATAAATCGATCTCTGCGCTGACGTTTTTTAACGTCTCCAACCAGCACACTTTTGGACTGATCTTCAAGCGCGACACGCAAACCGCCAAGGCGCTGACGGCGCGACGCGACAGCATCATTGAGATGGTGGTGCGTTTTGTGCGTAAGTGATTGACCCGCCGTACAAACGGCGGCGATCAACCCACTTAAGTTGATTCGATATAAGGGTTCTCCCCGATTCAATAAAACTAACCAGTTAGTACATTTAGGGCATCGAATCAGAGACTTCAAAAAAAAGAGACCCGAGGAGACGACGATGGATCAATTGATTGCCCGCTTCTGCAAGCTGCTCGGTGTCCTGATGGCGGCCAGCCTGGCATTGATGGTGGTGCTGGTGTTCATCAACGTGGTGCTGCGTTATGCCTTCAATTCCGGCATTACCGTGTCCGAGGAGCTGTCGCGCTGGCTTTTTGTTTGGCTGACCTTCATGGGGGCCATCGTCGCGCTGCATGACAAAGCGCATTTGGGCACGGACACCTTGGTATCCCGGCTTTCGGTGCG
>JANNFW010000021.1:0-7099 GCA_031380235.1 Rhodoferax sp.
GGACGGCCGGTGCCTCGAAACCCCGGCCGAGCCTGCCAGCAACCGCATGTGTGACCGCATCAAGCAGCGCAGCTACCCGTTGATTGAAAAAAGCGGCGTACTGTTTGCGTGGCTCGGGCCTGAAAGCAGCACGCCGCCGCCCTTCCCCGAATTCGATTGCTTTGCTGCCCCGGCAAGCCTCTGCTTCGCGTTCAAAGGTCTGTGGAACTGCAACTGGCTGCAGGCGTTTGAGGTCGGCATTGACCCCGCGCATCCCTCGTTTCTGCATGTTTTTTTCAATGACGAATCTGAGGCTGACACAGGCAGCAACTCGGCAGGCAGGCAGTTCCGCTCCAACAGCGCGGGCAGCGTCCACGGTGAGCAGTGGCCCATGACGCGCATCATGCGCGAGTTCAACCAGCCCGAGATCAGTGTGGTGCCGACGGCCTTCGGCATGCAACTCACTGCGCTGCGCAAAATGACCGACGCACTCACCCATGTGCGCGTGACGCAATCGATCTTCCCGCACACCTTCGTGATCCCGCTGTCAGAGACGATGACGATCACGCAAATCCACCTGCCGGTGGACGACACGCACACCTACTGGTATTCGATCTTCACCAGCTTTGCCGCGGCCATCGACAAAAAAGCCATGCGCGACCAACGCCTGCGCGCCAATCCAGCACCTGACTATCTGCCTGTGTCTGGCCGCCACAACGCCTGGGGGTTCAACGCGCACGAGCAGCAGACCGATACGTTTTTGGGCATGGGTGAAGACGACATCAACGTGCACGACCAGTGGGCCTGCGAAAGCATGGGCGCAATTGCCGACCGCACGCGCGAGCACCTAGCCACGAGCGACAAGGCCATCATCGCCAACCGGCGCATGCTGATCAAGGCGATTGAGACGGTACAGGCCAGCGGAACGCCACCCGGTGTGGCCGATGCGGCGCTGGCCAGCAGCATGACCGGACCGCCTACCGTGGATGGCATTGCGCCCGCAGCACAGGTCGAGGCGTTTTGGCAGCGCACGGCCAATGCAAAACGAGCAAACGCGCCATGGTGAATCGCTCATGACCCGCTTTGCTGAAGCGTGCGGCATCGACAGCGCAGCCCGCCAGACTGCCACCGAGCATCTGCTGCGCCACGTTAAAAAGAGCGGGGTTGAGCGCGTGCGCTTCGCCTGGTGCGACCAACACGGCCTGCTGCGCGGCAAAACGCTGATGGCATCTGCGGTGGAACGCGGGTTGAACGATGGCATTGGCATGGTCAGCACGCTGATGCTCAAAGACACCTCTGACCGCACCGCGTGGAAGGTGTTTGAGCACGGTGGCGTGGCCGACCTGCCGGGTTTTGAAGCTGCAGGTAACTTGATGCTGATGGCCGACCCCGCCAGCTTCAAACAATTGCCTTGGGCACCCCAAACCGGCTGGGTGCAGTGCCAGCCCTGGCATGCGGATGGCACGCCCGTCGCGCTGGATACACGGCGTGTCTTGCAAGCGGCGCTCGCGCGCCTGCACGCTCGCGGCTATGCGATGCGCTGCGGGCTGGAGGTGGAGTTTCACGTCTACAAACTGCAAGACAACAGCCTGCGTGACCTGCTCGATCCGCAACAAGCCGCGTGGCCCGGTGCGGCACCGCAGGTCGAGATGATCCACCCCGGCTACAACCTCCTGAGCGAAGCCTGGGCCGACATGAGCGACGAGCCGCTACAGATTGTGCAGCACACGGCGCAGGCGCTGGGCTTACCTCTGACCTCTCTGGAGATTGAACTCGGGCCATCGCAAGTCGAAGCCGTGTTTGACGTGACCGATGCGCTCACTGCCGCCGACACCATGGTGCTGTTCAGAAGTGCCACCACCCAAGCCCTGCGCCGCGCGGGCTACCACGCCACCTTCATGTGTCGCCCGCCTTTTCCCAACATCATGTCCAGCGGGTGGCATCTGCACCAGAGCCTGGTCAGCGTGGACGATGAGCTTAACCTCTTCATGCGTGATGCAAGCGCTGATGGCTCCACGCGGCACGACGCTCAGTTCTGCTTAAGCGACATCGGCGAACACTACCTGGCGGGCCTGCTCGACCATGCGCGCGGCATGGCGCTCCTCGCTACGCCGACGGTCAACGGTTATGAGCGCTTCCAGCCCAACGCCATGGCTCCGCAATCCATCGTCTGGGGATACGACAACCGGGGTGCCATGCTGCGCGTAATCGGGCAAGCGCGCCAACCCGGTGACGTGGCCACCCGCATCGAAAATCGCATCGGCGAAAGTGCCGCCAACCCCTATCTCTACATCGCCTCGCAGATTCACGCGGGGCTAGATGGCATCGACCGCCAGCTCAAAGCCCCGACGGCAAGTGCCACGCCTTACGATGCCCGCCATGCCCGGCTACCTACGTCGATGGCGCAGGCGATCGAGGCCTTGAAATCCGATACCGGACTGACCGCAGGCCTGGGCCTTGATTTTGTCAACTACTACACCCATATCAAACAGGCGGAGCTTGCACGCTGGAGCGTTGCGGACGACAAATTGGAATGGGTACGACGAGAATACTTCGGCCGCTTCTGATTTGACCGGGCCTCAGCAAGATGTAAATTACTACTATATAGATAGCTTGTTATGCACATAGTACGAGAGCTAAGCACCTAATTTTTTCATAAAATCGACGTTTTGACTGAAAATCATGCTAAATAAACCCATTTTGGGTATTTCCCGGCTCGGTGCCCCACCCTGGCCGACGATTGACCCGTTTCTTTTCTGCGTTCACCACGACGATGCCTACCCGCGCGGCAACGCGCGCATGGGGCCGGATGCATCGCTTGCCGGTCGCAATTTGGGTCAAGACTTCGAGCGCAAAGATGGCTGGTCGATGTACCACGGGCAGGAGATTCCGGGCTTCCCGTCGCACCCGCATCGCGGGTTCGAGACTGTGACCATCGTGCGCCAAGGTTTGATCGACCACTCAGATTCTCTCGGTGCAACAGCACGCTTTGGCGGAACTGACGCGGGAGGCGACACCCAGTGGCTGACCGCCGGCAAAGGCATCGTGCATTCCGAGATGTTCCCGCTGCTCAATCAGGAGGGTGCCAACCCGCTGGAGCTGTTTCAAATTTGGCTCAACCTGCCTGCCAAAAACAAGATGGTGGCACCGCACTTCACCATGCTGTGGTCAGAAAAAATCCCACGCCAGACGTTCACAGATTCATCGGGAAAAACAACCGAAGTGGTCTGTATCGCAGGCTCCATTGGCGATGCGACCGCACTGCCCCCACCGCCTGATTCATGGGCCGCGCAACCCGGCTCCGACGTGGCGATCTGGACGATCAAAATGCAGCCTGGCGCGCGCTGGACAGTACCGGCAGCACTGGGCAGTGGCACACGCCGACAGCTCTATTTCTTCCAGGGCAGCGGCGTCAATATCGGCGGCCACGCCATCACCGAGAACGCCGCGATTGAACTGAATGCGTCGATGGACGTTGAGCTGGTCAACGGCAATTCGGAAAGCGAATTTTTGGTTCTTCAAGGCAAACCCATCGCCGAGCCCGTCGCGCAATACGGCCCTTTCGTCATGAACACCCAAGCCGAAATCCACCAAGCCTTCGCCGACTACCGCGCCACAGAATTTGGCGGTTGGCCGTTTGCCAACAGCGCACCCGTGCATGGGAAGGAGGCGCGGCGGTTTGCGAAGCATGCGGATGGTAAAGTCGAAACCGTTTGATACAACGCTCTGCCAACATCATGATCCTCGAACTCGCCGATATCAAAATCCACCCTGGTCAAAACGTTGCTTTTGAGGAAGCCATTCAGCGCGGTGTGCGTGAGGTGGCCTCCAAAGCCAAAGGCTTTCAGGGCTTCAAGGTGAACCGGGGGATTGAGAGCAAAGAGCGCTACATCCTGCAAATCTTTTGGGACACGCTGGAGAACCACACTCTGGATTTCCGCCAAGGGCTGCTGTTTGCGCAGTGGCGCGCGATTGTGGGGCCGTTTTTTAACGGCATGCCCACCGTCGAGCATTTCGAGCTGGTGACCAAGTCGGACTAAAGCCCGCTAGCGCTTCGCATTCCGCCATCCTGATTTTCCGGCGGCGGCATTGGCCCGCATAATTCGTTTTGATTGCAACTTCAGTTGAGGGAATCACCATGAACGCGCCACTCACACCCGATGCCGCAAGGCTGCACGAGCGCCAATCGCTTTACACCGACATGGCCCCGCTGCACCTCACCCCGCTGTGGGAGGTGCTGCACGCGCTGGTGCCGCTGCAACCCAACACACCCTGTGTTTCAGCGCTGTGGAAATATGAGCAGGTGAGACCGTTTTTGATGCGTGCAGGCACCGCCATCACTGCTGCCGAGGCAGTGCGTCGCGTGCTAATCATGGAGAACCCGGCGCTCAAAGGCAGCTCCGCTGTCACACAATCGCTGTACGCGGGCCTGCAACTGATCATGCCCGGTGAAGTAGCCCCCGCGCACCGCCACACGCAAAGCGCGCTGCGCTTCATCGTCGAAGGCTCGGGCGCTTACACGGCGGTGGATGGCGAGCGCACCACCATGCGACCGGGCGACTTCATCATCACCCCGAGCTGGACTTGGCACGACCACGGCAACGACTCGAACGCACCGATGGTCTGGCTCGATGGGCTGGACATTCCCATCATCCGCTTCTTTGACGCGGGCTTTAACGAGAACGCCACCGCCGCCACCCAGACCGTCTCCAAAGCCGAGGGCAGCAGCTTCGCCCGCTACGGGTACAACATGGCCCCGGTGCGGGGCGCTGCGCCATTCGGCAAAACATCGCCGATCTTCAGCTACCCGTACGAGCGCTCGCGCGAGGCGCTGCACGCGCTGGAGCGCGATGCGCCGATTGACGCGTGGGACGGCGTGAAGCTGGCCTACATCAACCCGCTGACGGGCGGCTCGCCCATGCCGACCATGGCCACCTTCATGCAGCGCCTGCCTAAGCGCTTTGCAGGCAAAGCCTATCGCCAGACCGACGGCGCGGTTTTCAGCGTGGTCGAAGGTGCGGGTACTGCGTACATCGATGGCCCCCAAGGCTTGTTACGATTTGACTTCACCACACGCGACCATTTGGTAGTGCCGTCGTGGCACACGCTCAAACTAGAGTCCCAAGGTGGTTGCGTGCTGTTCAGTTATTCCGACCGCCCGGTGCATCAGGCCTTGGGCATTCATAAAGAAGAGAGATTGTCATGAGGAGATTGCAATGAGTTTTGTGGTTCAGGCACCCGCGCAAGTATCGATCCCCGTCGTCGGCAAGGCCGAGCGCTTCCCGGTGCGTCGCATTTACTGCGTGGGCCGCAACTACGTGGAGCATGCCAAAGAGATGGGTTTCACCGGGCGCGAGCCACCGTTTTTCTTCCTCAAGCCGGCCGATGCGATTGTGGTGGTGAATGCTGGCGAGACGGGCACCATGCCCTACCCCAGCTTGACCAAAGACCTGCACCACGAAATTGAGCTGGTGGTGGCGATTGGCACCGGCGGCAAAAACATCAAGGCTGCCGATGCACACAAGCACATTTACGGCTACGCAGTCGGCCTGGACATGACCCGGCGCGACCTGCAAGGCGAGATGAAAAAACTCGGCCGCCCGTGGTGCATCGGCAAGGCATTCGATGCGTCTGCACCCATTGGCCCCATCACCCCCGCTGCACAAGCGGGTGATGTGGCCAACGCTGAGATTTACATCCAAGTCAACGGCAAAGACCGCCAGCGCAGCACCGTGGCCAAATTGATCTGGAACATTGGCGAGACGATTGAACACCTCTCTGCTGCGTGGGAGCTGCAGCCCGGTGACTTGATTTACTCCGGCACGCCCGAAGGTGTGGCTGCGGTGGTGGCGGGTGACACGATGCATGGCAGCGTGGCGGGCTTGACGCCCATTACTGTCAAAGTGCAATGAAGGTACTGGAGGCGCTGGCAAAATTTTGCGCCACCCTAGCGGGCGTCCTGCTCACCGCCATCACCCTCCTCACCTGCGCCAGCCTGATTGGCCGCAACACCATTGGCTTGACACTGGCGGGGGATTTTGAACTGACGGGCGTCGTCGCGGGTGCGGCGATTGCGCTGTTTTTGCCAATCTGCCAATGGCGTCGGGGCAACATCATTGTTGATTTTTTCACTGCCAAGGCCAGCGCGCAAACCAATGACCGGCTAGACCGGCTGGGCGCTTTGTTGATGGCGCTGACACTCGGGTTGATGGCTTGGCGCACAATGATCGGTGGCTTGAGCGCGTTTGGCAACAAGTCTGGCACCATGATGCTGGGCTTTCCAGAATGGATCGTCTACACCTGCATGGTGCCGCCCTTGGTGCTCACGGCGGTCATTGCGCTTTGGCAGACGATCAACGGGTTTGATACCGGCATCGATGATGGAGCCAAATCATGAGCCCGGTCGCCCTCGCACTGATGATTTTTGCCATCATGCTGGTGCTGATGGCGGTTCGCACTCCGATTGCGATTGCCATGTTTGTGGCCGGTTGTGTGGGTTACGTGGCGCAGGCGGGTTGGTCTCCCTTAAGCAGCTTTTTAAACACGCAGGCTTTTGCACGGTTTGCCAGCTACGACTTATCGGTCATTCCGCTTTTCATTCTGATGGGCAACTTCGCGACCCAGGGCGGCATCTCCAAGGCTTTGTTTGGTTTTGCGGCTGCCGTGATGGGGCGCTTTCGCGGTGGCTTGGCCATGGCAGCGGTGTTGGCCAGCGCGGCGTTTGGCTCGATCTGCGGCTCGTCAGTGGCCACTGCGGCCACCATCACGTCGGTCGCCTTGCCCGAGATGAAGCGCCACGGTTATTCGGGGCGCTTGTCCACAGGTACGCTGGCCGCTGGGGGTACTTTGGGCATCCTGATCCCACCTTCCGTTCCGCTGGTGATTTACGCGATATTGGCCGAGCAAAATATTGCCAAGCTGTTTGCAGCGGCGATGGTGCCAGGCATCATCGCGATGCTGGGCTACATGGTGGCCATCGCCATTTATGTGCGCTTGGTGCCTGGCCAGGCACCTGATAACGACTCAGTGAGCGAAAAAATCACGTTGCAAACTCTCGCGGGGGTGTTGCCGATTGGCATCGTCTTCGTGATCGTGTTCGGCGGCATTTACGGCGGGCTTT
>JANNFW010000037.1:0-4621 GCA_031380235.1 Rhodoferax sp.
GTCGGACGACGATTTCGTCGGCGTGTTCCTCCACTCCTCGGGACACGGCCAAGGGACGCGGGATCTGGCGATCGCCAATACCTATGCGTTTCTTAAGGAGTTGCACCACTTTTGCCTCGCGGCGAATCTGAATTCCGAGTCGCGCGGGGAGTACGACGGCGCGCTGCCGCGAGGGTTGCTGGACAACGCCTACTCGGCACTCAAGGAAACCATCTATGCTGGGCTAGTCGTTCAAACCCGCCTTAAACCTTACTTGGACAGCATCAGCTTGGTGATTGATGGCAATGGCGTGCGATTTGACACTGCGACCGCCTTGGCATTGATTCAAAGTAAGTCTGCAACCAGTCGGCTTGATGCTTTTGCAGATGCGCTTGACTTGCGAAAGTACTCCGGCGAAATGTTGCGTGGCATAGGGTGGGATGTGAATTACACCGTCAAAGCCTTGGTTGATGCGGGGCCGGTGTCTACGTCGATACAGTCGCTTTTGACTGCCGCTCAGTTTAGAGTTGGTGGCCCTACCGAAACAAACTTTACGAGCGCGGGTCACCCGTTTGGCGCTGCCGTCAGCGATGTCGCTCTGTTTGGCAATGAGCTTGCCAATGTGATGACTGGCAACACCAACCGGGATTTCCTCTACGGCATGGATGGCAACGACACCTTGCAGGCCAGCGGTGACAATGATTTCTTGGACGGCGGCGAGGGCAACGATACTTTGGGTGTGATCTCACCGCAGGATCGGCGCACTACCTTTATCGGTGGCAAAGGCGACGATGTCATCAAGGGCTCATTTTATCAAAACACCTATATTTTCAATGTTGGCGATGGCAAAGATACGATCAACAATGTTGACTCAGGTGCGGCTGGTCACGAGTTGAAATTGGGGACTGGTATTGCAGTGGCGGATGTCACTGCGACTCGCGCCGGTGTTGACCTCGTCTTGAGGTTCGCAAATGGCACTGACCGAATCACCGTTCTGAAATGGTTTGCAGATGTTAATGGCTCTAACCAAATAGAGAAGATCAACTTTGCCGATGGTACAACCTGGACGAATGCGCAGGTTACCCTTAACAGCGTCGTCATGCAGGCCGCTGTTAGCGACTTTGATGCAGACGGTAAAAGCGATTTGTTTTGGCGAAACAGCAGCACTGGGGCGGATGTGGTGTGGAAGGCAGGCAACGTATTGTCTCCCCAGGCAGTTACCAGCGTAGCGGCGAACTGGCGGGTGGCTGGCGCGGCTGACTTTGATGGCGATGGCAAGGCTGACATCTTGTGGCGAGACACCATCTCGGGGGCGAATGCGGTGTGGCGCTCAGCCGATAGTGCTCAAACTCAGACGGTGAGCAGCGTGGGCGATTTGAGCTGGAAGATCGCCGGCATTGGCGACTTTGATGGCGACACCAAGGCCGACATTCTTTGGCGAAACATCGTCAGTGGGAGTGATGTGATCTGGAAGAGTGGCAACAGCGCCGCGGGCCAGGCCGTAAGCAGCGTGGCTGATCAGAGTTGGAAGGTTGCAGGGATCGGCGATTTTGATGGCGACAGCAAAGACGACATTTTGTGGAGAAACTTCTTGAGCGGCGCCAACGTGATATGGAAGAGCGCCAATAGTGCGACGGGCCAAGCTGTGGACGCTGTGAGCGATCTAAACTGGAAAGTAGTCGGCCTGGGCGACTTCAACGGCGACGGCAGAGATGATATTCTGTGGCGCAACGCCACCACGGGTGCCAATGCGATCTGGAATGCGGGCAGCTCAGCCAGCAGCTTGGTCATCAATCCGGTAGCCGACCTGAACTACGCCGTGGCGGCGGTGGGCGACTATAACGGTGACGGGCGTGCTGACATCGCCTGGAGGAATGCCAGCACCGGCAACAGCGTGATTTGGGGTGCAGGGAATAGCTCAACACCCATCACCTTAGTCGGCGTTGCAGACATCAACTGGACGAACCCGGCGCAGACCGGCACCTGGGTCGATGCGGCGGGGGTGTACGCGGTTTGACTATGTGATGCTGATGAACGCCAGCGCCAAAGTTGGATATTAGCTATGGTAAATATAGCTGTCCATGCATATCATCCGGGAGCTACGGACTCATTTCATTCATAATTTTTCTTTCTGAGTGTATTTTGCAACTAAATATACTCAAAATGGGTAAATTAAAGACCTAATCATCAAGTTCTTCCAATGCACTCACTGGAAGCTTCCATTCAGATTTCTGCATAGATCTCCAGCACATTGCCGTCCGGGTCCCGAAAGAACAGCGTGCGATGCCCAAACGGCTGATCCGTTGGAAGAAATGCCATCTGTACGCCAGCGGCTTCCAGTTCTTGCGCGCATGCATCGACCATCTTCGGTGCAACGCGGAACGCCAGTTGCAGCGAGAGCGCACCGGCGGGTGGTGCTGGGTCGTCAAATGGCTTTCTGCGCACAGCCAGTGCCAAAGTGTTCGCACCGACTTTGTACTCAATCCAGCTAGGGCTCAGCTCGCGCAGCAACTCGAATCCCATCACAGTTCCGTAGAAGCGGCGCATCGCTGCCATGTCTCTTGTGTAGATGACGGTGTAGTCGATTTGGCGGATTGTTGACAGGGCGGTCATTTTTGTTTCTCCCGGTTATCCGTGCGCTGGGCAAACGGCTCTGAATGGTTTGAAGGCTTCGTTTGATGTGCTGCGCACGAGCCGTTATGCTGCGCCGGAGATAAAGATGCGTGCCGAGCGAAGTTGGCGCATTCGCCGATCAATTTCCGCTCTAGTCCATGGTAAATCCATAAACTTTGCCGCTTCCCCGCGCGTTGTGAATCCAAACGAGTTACCAAGGTGAAACAACATTAAGGAATCGACGTGACGCTTAAGTAGGAAGACTAAGGCTTCAATCTCGTTTGAATCAGAGCCTGCCTATGGCGTGATCGGGGGAGCGATGGGTGCAATTGATTCAAGCCGTACTTCGCGCGGTTGCTGGTGTCGCGTGAAGCTGTAGACCAAGCACCTGAATGACTTTCAGAATCGTCGAAAACTCTGGATTACCTGATGCCGACAGCGCCTTGTAAAGGCTCTCTCGGCCAAGCCCGGCATCACGCGCGACCTGAGTCATGCCCTTGGCACGGGCGATATCACCCAATGCAGCGGCGACGAGCGTGGAGTCGCCTTCTTCCAAAGCGGCTTCCAGGTAGGCGGCCATGTCATCCTCAGTTTTGAGATGCTCTGCCGGATCCCAGACGGTTGTAACGGTTTTTGCCATGTTCGGACTCCTAATCTTCACGCTTCTGAACGTAGTCCACGCGGTAGCCTGGGCCAGTGTTCACTCTCAATTCCGAAATCCCCTCGCCAACGGGCTTCACATCACCTGGATTTCCCAGCGACAAGCGGCGAATGCGAAGGTGCATACGAACCTTGGCCGCCTTATCGCGAAGCTTGTCAAACCACTGGGCATAGGTGGCGGTTTGGCGAATTTCGAGCATAGACATAGTGTATTACATGGGATACGACAATTTGGTTCTGCGTGTTGTTCGCAGCTAATCAAGAAAACTGTCGAAATTGAGCTTTTTTTTCAGGGTTTGCCCTTGTTTTACCTCTGATTAATCATCGAAAAATTTGATGACTTAAGCAAAACATTATTTGTTTGCTGGAAGCCTGGGAGCTGTTCACAATCCGTTTCATATTAAAAAACGTGATGGATTTGATGTGACTTTGCCTGACTTGACTAACACTGCCGCCCGACCGAACAGCGCCCAACTCGCCCGAGGCTTGATTCGTCGAGGTGAGTGGATATCGCACACCAGTGGGGTGGCAGACGGCTATGTGCAGGGCAACGTGGTGATCTTGCCGCAGGCGCTGGCGGGCGACTTTTTGCGCTACTGTCAGCTTAACCCCAAGCCCTGCCCGCTCTTGGCAGTAGGTGAGCCGGGGCAGGCGCATTTGCCTACGTTGGGCGATGACATCGACATCTGTACCGATGTGCCGCGCTACCGCGTTTGGCGTGATGGCGTGCTGGTGGATGAGCCGACCAACATCAGCGAGCTATGGCGCAAAGACTTGGTGACGTTTGTGATCGGCTGCTCGTTCTCCTTCGAGGAAGCCCTCCTACAGGCGGGCTTGCCGCTGCGGCACATCGCGCAGAAGCGTAATGTTGCTATGTACCGCAGCAATGTCGCCACCACGCCAGCAGGGCCATTTCACGGGCCGATGGTGGTGTCGATGCGGCCCTTCAAGCAAGCCGATGCGAATCGCGCCGTGGAGATTACTTCACGCTTCTCGCAGGTGCATGGCGCGCCGGTGCATCTGGGCGACCCATCGCAAATTGGCATTGCCGACTTGTCCCAGCCCGATTACGGCGATGCCGTCGAAGTGCTGCCGGATGAAATCCCCGTGTTTTGGGCCTGCGGTGTGACGCCCCAGGCCGCAATCAACCAAGCACGGCCCGAGTTTTGCATTACCCACGCACCTGGGGCGATGTTGATCACCGATTTGCTCAATTCTCGATTGGCCTCTTGGTGAGTGCTCTGAACTTTCCTTTTTTAACTGGAGAACCTGATGAAAAAACTGTTGATGTCATTGATTGCCTGCGCCGCGTTCGGCAATACCGTCGCGCAAACCAAATGGGACCTGCCCTCGGGCTATGGTGCCAACA
>JANNFW010000092.1:0-2907 GCA_031380235.1 Rhodoferax sp.
GCGCTCGTCGTGCGCGACGGTTCGATCGTGGAGCGCTACGACGTCAGCGGCACGTCCGCGGTGCTCGACTGGTCGCGCGACGTCGGAACGTATCCGCGCACGGCGCGCGCCGACGGAGCGAGCGGACGCTACTTGCTCGCGCTCGGCCAGCATGCGCAGGATGTTGAATTTCACGCCGAAGTCGAACGCCACGACGTGGAACTTTGCCTTGGTTTGCGCGCCGTAACCGGGTTGCCCCTTCAGCTCAGGATGCGCTAACTGCCATTCTGTTTCAGCCCAGTCGTACGATTTGTCGACGCTGACTACTTTGGCAAGATCTAGGCCGGACATCGAAGGCGCGGCCTTCGCGTTGGCGATGGCCTGATCGATCATGGCTTGCGTGACGGCTTGGCCGGCTGCCAGCGCCATGATGCAGCCGTTTTGCGCGCCGTGCGTGCGAAGGTGGCGTGTGAGCTTGCGGGTGTCGATGTTGGCAATGGCGACCGTGCCCTCACGCACGAGGTAGTCGCTTAACGTCAGCGTGTGGCGAAAGTTGGAGGCCACCAGTGGCAAATCACGAATGATCAGCCCGGCGGCAAACACTTTGCGCGATTCAACGTCTTGCGGATTGACGCCGTAATTGCCAATGTGCGGGTAGGTGAGCGTGACGATCTGCTGGCAGTAGCTGGGGTCGGTCAGGATTTCCTGATAACCGGTCATTGCCGTGTTGAAGACGACTTCACCGACGGTGGAGCCCGCTGCGCCGATGGAATTACCGATATAGACGCTGCCATCAGCGAGGGCCAAGATGGCCAGATTATCGTTATGGGAGTTTCCCTTGAGAGACAAAAGCACTGGGTTCTCCGAATGAATACGGTGGAGCCCAAGCGGTCACAAGCTAAAACCGATGTCTTGCAGTGAATGCAAAGAACGCCGTTAACTTGGGTGCTGATGTTGAGGGTTTGGCTTGTGCTTCGCTTGGGGCGAATGAGTTTGGGAAAGCTCTTGATTATAACTTGGCAAAAGCGCACCAGCACGCCTTGCGCACTTCCCGCAAAGAGCGAACCCGCTCGATTGGGTGCATTTCAACTGATTACCACAAATGTAGTAATTTTTCCATAAAAAATTAACCCGGTGGTTAATTTTTGCAGTTTTTACTTAATATTAGCCAAATTATTGATAAAAAAGCACTCTAGCTCTCGCATCATATGCACAACAAGCTATATATTAAATAGCATTAGAGTTTTGCTTCAACCGCTGTAGGTGCCTCGACAGCACTGGCATGCAGGCAGATAGCGGCGGCGGCGGCGACGTTCAACGATTCTTCACCGCCGGGTTGCCCGATGCGCACAGCCAAGGCGGCGCGCTGCATCAGCGCATCGCAAACGCCCTGCCCTTCGTGGCCCATCACCCAGGCGCATGGCTTGGGCAGGGCTTGCCGATGAAGCAACTGCCCTTGATGCGAGCTGGTGACGACCAGCGGCACGGCCAGCCTGTCCAGATCAGCCAGCAGTTCATCCAGCGCCAGCCCTTCATGAAGCTTCAGCGCGAAGTGCGCACCCATACCCGCACGCAGCACTTTGGGTGACCACAGCGCCGCCGTACCTTTGAGCGCCAGCACCTGCTGCACCCCAAACGCAGCGGCGCTGCGAAGGATGGAGCCGACGTTGCCCGCGTCTTGCACGCGGTCGAGAATCAAGGTGGCCACACGTGGCTGCACGGCAGAGGGCGGCGGCAGATCGATCACAAAACCCATGTTGGCGGGCGACTCCAACGTGCTCAATGCCGCGAAAAGAGGGTCAGCAACGACGCATGACTTCACCGCCGCCTGAGCCAACTCACGCGGCGCAGACGGCCAGTGCGATTCGGCGAACACGCCAACTGTAGGCACCCAGCCGCGTTGCAAGGCCGCGCGGCACAGGTGGTCGCCTTCGAGCCAAACACGGCGCAGCTTGCGGTAGGCAGTGCCGTCGTCGGACAGCTTGCGCAGCTCTTTGAGCAGCGGGTTGTCGCGCGACGTGATGTGGGCCACTGCTGGCGGTCCAGCGGCCTTAATCATGTCGAACATCATGTCGAACGCGGCCTTGAGCCAAGACATCTGCGACGGGCCGAAAAGTTCTTCGATGCTGCTCGCAAGCACCCAACTCACGCAAGGCTTGCAGATGCTGCGCAGTACCGTAGCCTTTGTGTTGGGCAAAGCCGTAATCGGGGAACTGCGCATCCAGCTCAACACACCAGCGGTCGCGCTGCACCTTGGCCAAGATGGAGGCGGCAGAAATCGCGGGCACCAGCGCGTCGCCTTGCACGATAGCCTCAGCAAACATGTCCAGCACGGGGATGCGGTTGCCGTCCACCAGCACTTTGGCTGGCCGAAGGCGCAGGCCCTCAACCGCGCGGCGCATCGCCAACAAGCTGGCTTGCAGGATATTGATCTCGTCAATCTCCTGCCTGCTGGCTTGCGCAATCGAGCAGCACAGCGCCTTGGCGCGGATTTCGTCATATAGTTTTTCGCGCCGCCGAGCGGTAAATTTTTTGGAATCTGCCAGGCCTTTGATCGGGTTGCGTACATCCAGAATCACCGCTGCCGCAAAGACTGGCCCGGCCAGCGGGCCACGCCCGGCCTCGTCCACGCCGGCGACGAGGCCAACGATGTCCCAGCTTAAGCGGATCTGTTCAGCTTTCAAGAATTTTTTGAATCGCATCGGTGGCCAGGTTCACGGTATCGCGTTGCAACTCAGTGTGAAGCACTTGGAACCGGGTTTGTACCGCAGCTATTTTGGCAGGTGCCGCAAACCATTGGAGCACCGCGTCTGCCAGCGCCTTGGGGCTGGCGGCAGCCTGCAACAACTCGGGCACGACAAAATCGCGGCACAGGATGTTGGGCAAGCCGACCCACGGCTGCAACTGCTTGCGCTTCATGATCTGCCA
>JANNFW010000379.1:0-3753 GCA_031380235.1 Rhodoferax sp.
AGTGGCTGATGGCGACGATGTAGCCTTCGCGCGGGACTTATTCGCTCTTTACAATGTGACGGTGTTGCCCGGCAGTTATCTGGCGCGCGAAGTGGATGGCCAAAACCCAGGCGCTGGCCGAATCCGCATGGCACTGGTGGCGGATACCGCTGAATGTCTGGAAGCCGCGCAACGTATCGTTCAATTTGTTAAATCTAAAACCTGAAATCGGCCCTAAGTTCCTCATGACCCAAGACACCACACAACTCCAAAGAATCATTGACACAGCCTGGGACAACCGCGCCACCCTGTCCGTCGCCAGCGCGCCTGAAGAAGTCACCGATGCGGTCGATCACGTGATCGCCGAATTGAACAAAGGCCGCCTGCGGGTGGCGACTCGCCAGGGCGTGGGCCAGTGGACAACGCACCAGTGGATCAAAAAAGCCGTGCTGTTGAGCTTTCGCTTGAAAGACAACGTCGTCATGCGCGCGGGTGACCTGGGCTTTTTCGACAAAGTGCAAACCAAGTTCTCGCACCTGGATGCCGAGCAAATGAAGGCCACCGGAGTGCGCGTGGTGCCGCCCGCCGTCGCGCGACGCGGTAGCTACATTGCCAAAGGCGCTGTGTTGATGCCGTCTTACGTCAACATTGGCGCGTATGTGGATGAAGGCACGATGGTCGATGCCTGGGCCACCGTGGGAAGCTGCGCGCAGATCGGTAAAAACGTGCACTTGAGCGGTGGCGTGGGCATTGGCGGCGTGCTGGAGCCGCTGCAAGCCGGGCCAACCATCATTGAAGACAACTGCTTCATCGGCGCACGTTCTGAAGTGGTCGAGGGTGTAGTCGTTGAAGAAAACTCCGTGCTGTCGATGGGGGTCTACATCGGTCAAAGCACGCCGATTTATGACCGTGCGACTGATACCGTAAGTTATGGCCGCGTGCCAGCAGGCTCGGTGGTGGTATCAGGCAACTTGCCCAAACCGGGTGGCAAGTACAGCACGTATTGCGCTGTGATCATGAAAAAGGTGGATGCGCAAACTCGCGCTAAGACAAGTCTTAACGAACTTCTACGCGACTGAAATTAATATGCCCCCACGCTTGTCACTTCGTGTATTGCGCTGCCCCCCGAGGGGGCCGTGCTTGCTCGGGGCGGCCCAGCGCGGCGCACTGACCCTAACTGCGGAGCAATAAGATGTCTACGAACGGCGTACCCGGCACGATGGAGCGCATTCTGCGCCTGATGAGCGAGAAGAAGGCGTCCGACGTTTATCTCTCCGCTCACTCACCCGCGCTGATTCGCATCAACGGCAACTGCCTGCCGATCAACAGCCAGCTCTTGCCGCCAGACGCTCCGCGCAGCCTGCTGGCCGAGGTGTTATCAGAAGACCGAATGGCCGAGCTGGACGCGACCGGAGAGCTGAACATGGGCTTTCCCCTGGCGGGTATTGGCCGCTTTCGCGTCAGCGGCATGCACCAGCGCGGCTCGGTGGCGGCGGTGATCCGCTTTATCCCCAACACCATTCCCACGCTCGAGTCGCTCTCGGTGCCGATGATTTTGGGCGAGCTGATCATGGAGAAGCGCGGCCTGATCTTGATGGTTGGTGCCACCGGCGCGGGCAAAAGCACCACATTGGCTTCGATGTTGGACTTCCGCAATGAAACCAGCTCTGGCCACATCTTGACGATTGAGGACCCGGTTGAATTCCTGTTCAAGAACAAAAAATCGGTGGTCAATCAGCGCGAAATCGGCAACGACACGCAAACGCTGCAAGTCGCCTTGAAGAACGCGCTGCGCCAAGCACCCGATGTGATTTTGGTGGGTGAGATTCGTGACCGCGAAACCATGTCTGCCGCGATTGCCTACGCGCAATCGGGCCACCTGTGCCTTGCCACCATGCACGCCAACAACAGCTACCAGGCACTGAACCGGATCTTGAGTTTTTACCCCGTGGAAGTGCGCCAAACCATGCTCGGCGATCTGTCTGCCGCGCTCAAATCTATCGTGTCGCAGCGGCTGCTGCGTACCAACACAGGCAGCCGGGTGCCCGCTGTGGAGATTCTGCTCAACACCAAATTGATTTCGGATCTCATCGAGAAAGGCGATTTCTCGGGCGTGAAAGAAGCGATGGAAAAATCAATGTCCGAAGGCTCGCAAAGTTTCGAGGCCGATATCGCACGCCTGATCGTCGAAGGCACGGTGGATCGCAAGGAAGGCCTGCTCAACTCCGACTCGCCCACCAACCTGTTGTGGCGCATGCAGAACGATTTCTCCACGGATGCGAAAGTGGTCGAGACGGATGAGGTGGATGACGAGCCGTCGTTTACAGAAATCACCCTGGACGTGAAGCATTGAAGATATGACCCCCACGCTTGTCACTTCGTGTACTGCGCTGCCCCCCGAGAGGGCTAATTTTTCTAGGGGCGGCCCGTCGAAAAATTGCCTATGAATACAACTCTCCGCCTCGCCGAACACCTGATCTCCTGCGAATCCGTCACACCGAATGACGGGGGCTGCCAGGACATCATCAGCGCACGCCTGAAGCCGCTGGGCTTTGTGATCGAGACCATCACCAGCGGGCCGGATAATTTTCGCGTTACCAATCTTTGGGCCAAGCGAACGATTCCTGGTGCAAAAACACTGGCCTTCGTGGGCCACACCGATGTTGTGCCCACAGGCCCGCTGGATCAATGGCAGAGCCATCCGTTCACGCCCGCGCATCGCGACGGAAAGCTGTTTGGACGCGGCGCAGCGGACATGAAGACATCGATTGCCGCATTCGTTGTCGCCGTGGAAGAGTTCGTAACCGCCACCCCAGTAGCCAATCTGTCCATCGCGCTCTTGCTGACCAGCGACGAGGAAGGCCCCGCGCTGGATGGCACGGTGAAGGTGTGCGAGGCGTTGACTGCGCGCGGCGACAAGATCGACTATTGCGTCGTGGGTGAGCCAACTGCGATTGAGCGCACGGGCGACATCATCAAGAATGGTCGGCGCGGCACAATGAGCGGCAAGCTCATCGTCAAGGGTATTCAGGGCCATATCGCCTACCCGCATCTGGCCAAAAACCCCATCCATATGCTGGCCCCCGCGCTGGCCGAGCTGGTCACGATGGAGTGGGACAAGGGCAATGCGTTTTTCCCGCCGACCACTTGGCAAGTCAGCAATGTGCATGGCGGCACGGGTGCCAACAATGTGATTCCGGGTACCGTCACGGTGGACTTCAACTTCCGTTTCTCGACCGAGTCCACACCGCAAAGCCTGCAGCAGCGCCTGCTTGCCGTGCTGGAGAAAAACGGCTTGGCTGGGGGCACTAGTTACGATTTGATTTGGACGATTGGCGGGTTGCCATTTCTCACCAAACCCGGCAGCTTGGTCGATGCCGTCAGCGCCGCGATTTTGACGCAGACCGGTATCAAGACGCAGCTCTCCACCACCGGTGGCACGAGTGACGGGCGCTTCATGGCGCAAATCTGCCCACAGGTGATCGAGCTGGGGCCGCCCAACGAAAGCATTCACAAAATCGACGAGCACGTGCGGGTGAGCGAAATTGAGCCGCTGAAAAACATCTATCGCCAGGTGCTGGAAAATCTGGCTGAAAGCAGCCTCGCGGTGCCCGGTTCCTCATGACCTTGATCGAACTCATCGAACAAAGCGCCGCCCAGCTCAAAACCGCCGGGGTCGCCTTTGGCCACGGCACCACCAACGCCTTTGACGAAGCCGCCTGGCTGGTGCTATGGCGTGTGGGTTTGCCGCTGCGCTCGCCTTTGAAGGGTGCC
>JANNFW010000380.1:0-2251 GCA_031380235.1 Rhodoferax sp.
GGCCTGCTGTTGATGGTGGGGGCCACCGGCGCCGGCAAAACCACCACGCTTGCATCGATGCTGGATTACCGCAATGAGGCCACGCCGGGCCACATACTCACGATTGAAGATCCGGTGGAGTTTTTGTTCAAGAACAAAAAATCCGTGGTCAACCAGCGGGAGATCGGCAACGACACGCAGACCCTGCAAGTCGCCTTGAAAAACGCGCTGCGCCAAGCACCTGACGTGATTTTGGTCGGCGAAATTCGCGACCGCGAAACCATGTCGGCCGCCATTGCCTACGCCCAGTCGGGCCACCTGTGCCTGGCCACCATGCACGCCAACAACAGCTACCAGGCACTGAACCGCATCTTGAGCTTTTACCCGGTGGAAGTGCGCCAGACCATGCTGGGCGACCTGTCCGCCGCCCTCAAAGCCATCGTCTCGCAGCGCCTCTTGCGTACCAATACCGGCAGCCGCGTACCTGCCGTGGAGATTTTGCTCAACACGAAATTGATTTCGGATCTCATCGAGAAAGGCGACTTCTCCGGCGTAAAAGAGGCGATGGAAAAATCAATGTCCGAGGGCTCACAAAGCTTCGAGGCCGACATCGCCCGCCTGATTGTCGAAGGCACGGTCGACCGCAAGGAAGGCCTGCTGAACTCCGATTCGCCCACCAACCTCTTGTGGCGCATGCAGAACGATTTCTCTACGGAATCCAAAGTGGTTGAAGCCGATGAGGTGGATGATGAGCCGTCGTTCACGGAGATCACCCTGGACGTCAAACACTAAAGTACATCTATAAATCCATTTTCCGGGCGAATTGCGTCGTTGCGCGGTGCTCGCAATCCTCATGTACCTGAAGTACATTCCGGTTGCTGCGCTCCGGGCGCCTAGCACTTCATCCCGAAAATCTGAATTTCTAGACGCACTTTCCCTCTAATTTACAAACTTTGATGAATGCAACTCTCCGCCTTGCCGAGCAGCTAATTTCGTGCGAATCCGTCACACCGAATGACGGCGGCTGCCAAGACATCATCAGCGCGCGCCTGAAGCCACTGGGCTTTGTAATCGAAACGATCACCAGCGGGCCAGAAAATTTTCGTGTCACAAACCTCTGGGCCAAGCGAGCGGTGTCCGGCGCCAAGACGCTGGCGTTCGTCGGCCACACCGATGTCGTTCCCACTGGCCCGCTGGATCAATGGCGCAGCCACCCATTCACACCCACACACCGGGACGGCAAATTGTTTGGTCGCGGCGCGGCGGACATGAAGACATCAATTGCCGCGTTTGTGGTCGCCGTCGAAGAATTTGTGGCCGCGCAGCCTGCAGCAAAGCTGTCTATCGCCCTGCTACTCACCAGCGACGAGGAAGGCCCCGCGCTGGATGGCACGGTGAAGGTGTGCGAGGCCTTGACCGCACGCGGCGACAAGATTGACTATTGCATCGTCGGCGAGCCGACATCGATTGAGCGCACCGGCGACATGATCAAAAACGGCCGGCGCGGCACCATGAGCGGCAAGCTCATCGTCAAAGGCATTCAGGGCCACATCGCTTACCCGCATCTGGCAAAAAACCCCATCCACCTCTTGGCGCCCGCGTTGGCCGAGCTGGTCACCATCGAGTGGGACAAAGGCAACGCATTTTTTCCAGCAACGACCTGGCAGGTGAGCAACGTGCATGGTGGCACGGGGGCGAGCAACGTGATTCCCGGCACCGTCACCGTGGACTTCAACTTTCGCTTCTCAACCGAGTCCACACCGCAAGGCTTGCAGCAACGCCTGCTCGCCGTGCTGGCAAAAAACGGCTTGAAGGCCGGTGCTGATTACGATTTGACGTGGGTCATCGGCGGCTTGCCGTTTCTCACAAAACCGGGAACGTTGGTCGATACCGTCAGCGCCGCGATCCTCTCAGAGACAGGCCTCACTACGCAACTCTCGACCACCGGGGGAACGAGCGACGGGCGCTTCATGGCGCAAATCTGCCCACAGGTGATTGAGCTGGGGCCGCCGAACGCGAGTATTCACAAAATTGACGAGCACGTACCGGTGAGCGAGATTGAGCCACTGAAAAATATCTATCGCCGCGTGCTGGAAAATCTCTCGGTCTCTCATTCGTCATGACCTTGATTGAACTCATCGAACAAAGCGCCGCCCAGCTCAAAACCGCCGGGGTCGCCTTTGGCCACGGCACCACCAACGCCTTTGACGAAGCCGCCTGGCTGGTGCTATGGCGTGTGGGTTTGCCGCTGCGCTCGCCTTTGAAGGGTGCC
>JANNFW010000121.1:0-4053 GCA_031380235.1 Rhodoferax sp.
TCTGCATCATGACGAAGCCCAAACCCGCCTGGCGCCCCGAGCTGCCGCACAACCACTTGCCAGCGCTGCCGCCTGCTGGCGAGCTGGAAAGCCGCACCGTGCTGAAGGCCTGCATCGAGGCGCGCGCTGCGCTGGCCGAGCTAAAGCAAGCGGCCGAGCTCATCCCCAATCAGGCGATGCTGATCAACACCATCCCGTTGCTGGAAGCCAAAGACAGCTCGGAAATCGAAAACATCGTCACCACCACCGATCAGCTGTTTCAGTACGCGCAAAGCCACGACAACGCCGACCCCGCCACCAAAGAAGCGCTGCGCTACCGCACGGCCCTGCAGCACGGTTATCAATCACTGAAAGACCGGCCGCTGTGCACCGCCACGGCGGTAGAGGTTTGTTGCACCTTGAAGGGCGTGGACATGGATATCCGCCGCACGCCAGGCACCCAGCTGATCAACCACCGCATGGGTGACGTGATCTACACCCCGCCGGAAGGCGAAGCCCGCCTTCGCGACATGCTGGCCAACTGGGAGCGCTTCCTTCATCACCAGACCGAGTTGGACCCTCTGATCCGCATGGCCGTGGGCCACTACCAGTTCGAAGCCATTCACCCATTCACCGATGGCAATGGGCGCACAGGCCGCGTCATCAACATCCTCTACCTGATTCAGGCAGAGTTATTGAACCTGCCCATCCTGTACCTGAGCCGCCACGTGATTGCGCACAAAGCCGACTACTACAGCCTGCTGTTGGGCATCACGCGCGACCAAGCCTGGGAGCCCTGGTTGCTGTTCATGCTGCAAGGTGTAGCCGAAACATCCCAATGGACCACCGGCAAGATTGCCGCCATACGCAAACTGGCCGAGCACACGACTGAATACGTGCGCGCCAAGTTGCCCAAGATCTACTCGCGCGAACTGGTTGACGTGATCTTTGAGCAGCCCTATTGCCGCATCGGCAACCTGGCAGACAAAGGCATTGCGCAGCGCCAGGCGGCTTCTCGCTATTTGCATGATCTGGCAGCCCTGGGCGTTCTGCGCGAAATGCCATCTGGCAAACAAAAGCTCTTCATCCATCCCAAGCTGATGCAACTGCTCAGCCGAGACAACAACCAGTTCCAGCCTTATGCCTGAAAGCGCACGGCGACGGCATTGCTGTCTTGCGCTTCATTGGGATCTTGGTCTATCGCGCCAAGTTCACCGGCACCAGTCAACCCACCCCACCTCACCTGAAATTCCGGCTGTGCGTCGCCAGCCCTTGCAGCAATGACGAATGGTCGATCAAGGTCTTGGCCACCAGGTGGCGCACCTCGCCTTCACATTGCCAGATGCCAAACACCGTCAGCAAGGTGGCGGCCAGCAAAGGCCGGCGCTGCGCTTCCACCACGTTCGGCCAGACGATGACGTTGATGGCGCCGGTCTCGTCTTCCAGCGTCACAAAGACCACGCCTTTGGCCGTCTCTGGCCGTTGGCGGTGCGTGACGATGCCGCTGGCGCGGGCCAGGCGGCCGCTGGGGAAATGCCGCAGCACCGACGCCGGCAGCACTTTGAAGGCCGCCAGTTGGGCGCGCAACAGCGCCACCGGGTGCTGCGTCAGGCTCAGGCCGGTGGCGCGATAGTCAGCCAACACGGTGATGGCGGCGCTGGGCGCGGGCAGTTCGGCATCGGCTTCAAACGTGCGTGTGTGTTGCAGCAGCGGTGTGGCGCGTGTGTCGATGCCCTTCACCGCCCAGGCCGCTTGGTGGCGATGGCCGGTGAGTGGCAACAGCGCATCGGCCTGCGCCAGCAGCGACAGGGCATGTGCATCCAGCTTGGCGCGGCGCGCCAAATCTTCGGTGCTGTTGAAGGGTGCTTGTGTGCGCGCGGCGATCAATCGTTCAGCCACCTCTTGCGCCAAGCCGCTGATGCGGCCCAGGCCCAGGCGCAAGTCACGCAGATCGCCAGTCTCAAGCACAGCCACATTCACGCCTTCCAACACGCTGTCCCACACGCTGACATTCACATCCACCGGCAACACCCGCACGCCGTGTTCACGCGCGTCACGCACCAGTTGCGCGGGCGCGTAAAAGCCCATCGGCTGGCTGTTTAAGAGCGCAGCTAAAAACGCGTCGGGATGATGCCGTTTGAGCCAGGCGCTGGCGTAGACCAGCAGCACAAAACTGGCGGCGTGGCTTTCAGGAAAGCCGTATTCACCAAAGCCTTTGATCTGCTCGAAGATGCGCTCGGCAAACTCTTGTCGATAGCCGTTTGCCAGCATGCCGTCGATAAGCTTGTTGCGAAAAGCGCCAACGCCACCCTTGCGCTTCCAGGCGGCCATGGCGCGGCGCAGGGCATCGGCCTCAGTGGCAGTGAAGCCGGCGGCCACCATTGAAATTTGCATCACCTGCTCCTGAAAGATGGGGATGCCCAAGGTGCGCTGTAGCGCCAGTTGCAGGCGCGCTGGTTCGTCGATCTTTTCAAGCGATGAACGTTCGTATTCGATCGGCAGACCTTGCGCCACGCGGCTGCGCGCATTCAGGTACGGGTGCACCATGCCGCCTGAGATAGGGCCTGGGCGCACGATGGCGACCTCAACCACCAAGTCATAAAAACAGTGAGGCTTCAGGCGCGGCAGCATGGACATCTGCGCCCGGCTTTCGATCTGGAACACGCCCACGGTGTCGGCGCGGCGAATCATCTCGTAGGTGGGGCCGTCGTTCGGTGCAATGTCAAGGACGCTGAAGGGCTGACCCAGCTTGCCGCCTACAAACTCAATGCAGCGCCGGATGGCCGTGAGCATGCCCAGTGCCAGCACATCCACCTTCATGAGGCCCATCTCTTCCAGATCGTCCTTGTCCCATTGGATGACGGAGCGCTCTGGCATGGATGCGTTTTCGACCGGCACCAAACGAGTGAGCCGTGTTTGCGTCAGCACAAAGCCACCCACATGCTGGCTGAGGTGACGCGGGCAGCCCATCAAGCCCTGGCTGAGTGCCAGCCACAGCCGGGCCTGGTGCGCGGGCAGGTCCACGCCCAGGGTGACGGCCAACGCGGCCAGGTGTTCCAAGGCGGAATGCCCCGCGCCTGCTTGCGCACCTACTTCAACACCGACCTCCACATCCACATTCACCGCGTCAAACCAATGGTGGTCTTTGGCGAAGGCATCCACCAGCGCTGGCGGCACAGCCAGGGCTTTGCCCACGTCGCGGATGGCGCTGCGCGCGCGCCAGCGGATGACAGTGGCGGCCAGGGCGGCACGGTCGCGGCCATATTTGGCGTAGATGTGCTGGATGACTTCTTCGCGCCGCTCGTGTTCGAAGTCCACATCAATGTCGGGCGGCTCGTTGCGCCGGTCAACGCTGATGAAGCGCTCCAGCAGCGGCTCGGAGTCCATCGGGTCCATGGCGGTGATGCCCAGGCAGTAGCAGACCACCGAATTGGCCGCCGAGCCGCGCCCCTGGCACAAAATGCCCCGGCCACGCGCAAAACGCACGATGTCATGCACAGTGAGGAAGAACATCTCGTAGCCGCACAGCGTGATGAGATCCAGCTCTTTGCAAAGCAAGTCGCGCACCTTTTGCGGCACGCCGCCGGGGTACCGCTCTGCTGCGCCGGCCCAGGTGAGCTGGGCCAGGCCTTGAGTGGGCGTGAGGCCTGCTGGCACAGTCTCCAGCGGGTAGTCGTAGCGGATTTCTTCCAGCTTGAAGTGACACTGCTGTGCCACCTGTAGAGTGGCGGCCAGCAGATCAGGCGCGAACAGGCCCGCCAGCCGCAAGCGCGGCCGCAAGCGCCTCTCAGCGTTGACCTGCAGCGCAAAGCCGCATTGCGCCACGGTGCGGCCCAGGCGCACTGCCGTCACCACATCTTGCAGCGGCTTACGCGAGCGCGCGTGCATGTGGACATTGCCGCTGGCAACCAACCGCAGGCCGTGGCGCGCGCCAGCCCCGCGCAGCGCGGCCAGCCACAGGCCATCGTCGATGCGCTGGGGCAGCTCGACGGCCAACCAGGGCGGGTGCGGCAGCAGCGGTAACAGCGTACCCAGGGCGGCATCCAAATGCGCAGCCAAGCCATCGGCACACAG
>JANNFW010000152.1:0-4996 GCA_031380235.1 Rhodoferax sp.
GGCAATCAACGGAACGATGGGGCCGTCTTTGGCGGCCAGCGCCCGGTTGATGATTTTGGCGACCTGGGTGGAGCCGGTGAACACCACGCCCGCCACGCCCGGCGCGGCTACTAGCGCCGCACCCACCGTGTCGCCGGGGCCGTGCAGCAGTTGCAACGCGCCTTCGGGCACGCCCGCTGCGTGCATCAATTTCACCGCGGCAAGAGCCACACCGGGCGTTTGCTCGGCAGGCTTGGCCAGCACGGTGTTACCCGTGGCCAAAGCCGCCACCACCTGGCCCATGAAGATCGCCAGAGGAAAGTTCCACGGGCTGATACACACCCACGGCCCGCGCGCGATCAGGCGCAGTTCGTTGGACTCGCCCGTCGGGCCGGGCATCGCAATCGGAGCCATGATGCGCAGGGCCTCGTTCGCGTAGTAACGTAAAAAATCCACCGCCTCGCGCACCTCGCTCACCGCATCGCCCCAGGTTTTGAAGGCTTCTTTGACCAGCAGCGCGCAGAAGTAGGGCAACTGCACCTCCAACGCATCAGCACTCTTGCGCAAGATGGTGGCACGCTCGGCCACATCGGTTTTATGCCAACTTGCAAAGCTTTTCATGCTGATCTGCACTGCCTTGGCGGCTTGGCTCGCATCGAACACCGATACCAAGGGCACGTCGGCTGTTTGATACGCCGCCAGCAAGGGTGCGCGCATGGAGGCGACTGTCAAATCCAGCCCGGTGCTGTTCTTGCGCACATTACCAAACAGGGAGATGGGCAATGGCAAAGACGGCTCCGGCTCCAGCCGCAGTGGCGAAATCAGCAAATCTTGCATCCCCACCGACTCATCCGAGAGCTGATGCACAAACGATGAATTAGCCCCGTTCTCCAGCAGGCGGCGCACCAGGTAGGCCAGCAGATCCTTGTGCGCACCCACGGGCGCGTACACGCGGCAGGCGATCAGCGGATTTTTCAGCACCTCGCGGTACACACCCTCGCCCATGCCGTGCAGGCGTTGCAACTCAAAACTCGCGCCGCTCTTGGCTGACATTTGCAAAATGGCAGCAATCGTCGCCGCATTGTGCGTCGCAAATTGCGGGTAGATCGCATCGGGTGCGTCCAACAGCGCCCGCGCGCAGGCGAGGTACGACACGTCTGTGTGGTGCTTGTGGGTGAAGACGGGGTAGTCGCTCAAACCCTGCTCTTGAGTGCGCTTGATCTCAGCATCCCAGTACGCGCCTTTCACCAGTCGGCACATCAGGCGAATTTTGTGTTGGCGCGCGATGGCGGTGATGTGCTCGATCAACGCCAAGGCGCGCGTCTGGTACGCCTGCATCGCCAGGCCAAAGCCCGTCCATTGCGGGAAGTGCTTCGCCACTTGGGTTGCCAGCGCTTCAAACACGTCCAGCGACAACTCCAGCCGATCAACCTCTTCAGCATCAATCGTGAGGTTGATGTTGGCCTTGGCGGCAAGCGTGCACAAGCCCCACACGCGCGGCACCAGCTCGCGCATCACACGCTCGCGCTGGGCATCCTCGTAGCGCGGGTGCAAGGCACTGAGCTTGATGGAAATGCCGTCATTCTGCTCGCACGCGACGTTGTTGGATGCAGCGGTCGCGATGGAATTGATGGCGTTCCGGTAGCTTGCCAGGTACTTCTGGGCATCGCGCTCTGTCCGCGCGCCTTCGCCCAGCATGTCAAAGCTGTAGCGCAGGTTCTTGTTTTTTCGCTTGGCGCTGGCGGCTTCATCCATCGCCTCATGGACGGTTTGACCCAGCACGAACTGGCGCCCCAAAAGCTGCACGGCGCGCAACGTAGCAGCAACGACCGAGCGTGCGCCAAGCTTCGCAAACAGGCCACTTTTAGAGTCGCTATCCGCATCTGCATCGGGCAGAAACTTCTTGCTCATGGCAATGGCGGTGCTGGAGAGGCGGGCCAGGGTTTTGTCACCAGCGTTGTCAAAGTCGGCACGGCCCAGTTGGTCGGCAGTGAGAGCGATGGCGGTTTCAGCATCGGGCACGCGCAACAGCGCCTCGGCCAGGCGCATCAGGGCCAAGCCTTCCGCGCTGGAGATCGGGTACTCCTTCAGGAGGCTCTCCATCGCCCAAAACGGTGGCGGGTTTTGCCGCACGGCGTGCACCCAGGGTGTGGCGGCTTTGGCAGCGGCGGGCCAGTCGAGCGCGTGCGCCAGCGTGCTCAAGGCTTGCGAGACAACTTGAGCTTCGGGGCGGTACGGGTTGGGCAAACGCATGTAAATTACTCCAATTCGATGAATTGCACTATCATCTCCCAACTTCACTAGATAATTATGCTGATATATAAAGCTTTGATAGTGATTACTTTAACTTGAGCATGATCGAAAACACACCCGCCCTAGACCGCCTGGACGTGAAGATTCTGGACGCGCTACAGGCCGATGGTCGAATGACCAACTTGAAACTGGCCGAAACCGTCGCCCTGTCGCCCACCGCCGTGCTGTCACGCGTGCAGCGGCTGACCAAAGACGGCTACATCCTGGGTTACGAGGCGCGGCTTAATCCGCTCAAGCTGGGCGCGAGCATGATGGTATTTGTCGAAGTGCTGCTGGATCGCACCACGCCCAATGTGTTCGATGCCTTCAAAGCGGGCGTGCAAGCCAGCCGCGAGATCATGGAGTGCCACATGGTGGCCGGCGGGTTTGACTACCTTCTCAAAACCCGAATGTCCGACATGGCCGCCTACCGCCACTTTGCCGGAACCGTCCTGTGGCAACTGCCCGGTGTGCGCGAGACGCGCACCTACGCCGTGATGGAAGAAGTTAAAAACTCAACGCGCCTGCAATTGGTGTGATGTCAGACGTGGCTGAGCGCAATGCCTGCAAACACGGCAAATCCCAACCAATGATTCAGTCTGAAAGCTTTGAAACACCCGTCGCGCGAGCGATCTCGAATCAACCAGCCGTGCCAGATGGCTTGCATCGCAGCCACCGCGATGGCTGCGATAAACGTGGCTGAACTTCTATAGTCAACCAGCGCTGCAACCCACATACCCAGATAGGCTGCATAAAACAGCATCACCGCAGGCACATCAAACCGCCCCAGCGTGACGGCAGAAGTTTTCATGCCGATTTTGAGGTCGTCATCCCTGTCCACCATCGCATATTCGGTGTCGTAGGCCAGCACCCAAAACAGGTTGCCGATCAGCAGAACCCAGGCGAGTAACGGCGTTTGCGACTGCACAGCGGCAAACGCCATCGGAATGCCAAAGCTGAAGGCCACGCCCAGCACCGCCTGAGGCATCGACACAAAGCGCTTTGCGAACGGGTAAGCAATTGCGATGGCTAACGCGGCGAACGACCAAGCGACGGTCACCCTGTTCGTCGTCAACACCAGCCCAAACGCGAGCAGGGCCAAGATCGCACCGAGCACCAGCGCCTCGCGCACCGACACGGCTCCGCGCGTGACCGGGCGCTGGGCCGTGCGCTTGACATGCTTGTCAAAGTCACGGTCGGCCACATCATTGATGCAACAGCCCGCGCTTCGCATCAGGATCGTGCCCAAGGTGAAAACGGTCAGCAAATGCCAGCCCGGAAAGCCGGTTGATGCAACCCACAGCGCGCTCAGAGTCGGCCACAGCAGCAGCAGCCAGCCAGCCGGGCGATCCCAGCGGATCAGCTGTAAGTAAAGCTGGAGTCGGGCGGCCAGATTACGCTTCCAGCAGCGAGCGCAGCATCCATGCGGTTTGCTCATGCACGGTAAGGCGCTGGGTCAGCAAATCGGCTGTGGGCTCGTCACTGGCTTTGTCTGCTACTGGAAACAGCGCACGCGCGGTGCGGGCCACGGCCTCGTGCCCTTGCACCAGAATTCGTACCATCTCCATCGCCTGGGGCGGCTTGGCAGGCGCATCGGCCAGCGATGTCAGCTTGCCAAACTGCACATACGAGCCCGGTGCCGGATGGCCCAGCGAGCGAATGCGCTCGGCGATGGGGTCTACCGCTGCCCACAGCTCGGTGTACTGCACCATGAACATCTGGTGCAGGGTGTTGAACATCGGCCCTGTCACGTTCCAATGAAAGTTGTGGGTGGTGAGGTACAGCGTGTAGGTGTCCGCCAGCAGGTGGCTCAACCCCGCTGCGATGGCCCCACGGTCTTTCTCGTTGATGCCGATGTTGATAGGAGGGGGCAGTTTGCGGTCAGATTTGGCCATCAGTTTTCCTTCAAAAAGTTGACATGAAGATATGTTGGAACATCAAGACAAACGCGTAACACCGGGCAGCTCGCACGCGTAAATCGCATTGCGCAGCGCGGCAATCGCCTCATAGCGCGTGAAACTGCGCCGCCACGCCAGCACCACGCGGCGCATGGGCGGATCGCCCGCAAACGGCAGGTATTTTACAAACGCGTCTTCGGCTTTTCGTCGCGCGGGTTTGGCCCGCATCGCCTCGGCGGGGATGGACAGGCGCGGCACCAATGTCACGCCCATGCCCGCCGCCACCATGTGCCGAATCGTCTCCAGCGACGAGCCTTCAAACGACTTGCGAATGCCCTCGGCATTGCTCGAAAACCGCGCGAACTCGGGGCATACCTCCAGCACGTGGTCGCGAAAACAGTGGCCTGTGCCCAGAAGCAGCATGGTCTCCTGCTTCAAGTCTTCGGTCGACACCGTGGCCTGCTGGGCCAGCTTGTGCGTGGTGGGCACTGCCGCAAAAAAAGGCTCGTCATACAAGGGTGCCAGCGCCAGGCCCGCATCCGGAAACGGCTCCGCCAGAATCGCACAGTCAATCTCACCCGTGCGCAGCAGCTCCAGCAGCTTGACGGTGAAATTCTCTTGCAACATCAGCGGCATTTGCGGTGTATGCGTGATCATCTGGCGCACGAGATCCGGCAGCAAATACGGGCCAATGGTGTAAATAACGCCCAGCTTCAAAGCCCCCGCCAGCGGATCTTTGCCACGCTTGGCAATGTCGCGAATCGCAGAGGCTTGCTCCAGTACGCTCTGCGCCTGGCGCACGATCTCATCGCCCAGCGGCGTCACCG
>JANNFW010000179.1:0-5051 GCA_031380235.1 Rhodoferax sp.
AATGTTGCGCCCGGCGACACGCTCGTTTTCGGCGAGTTTGTCCATCTCCACATAAATGCGAACCATGTAGCCGCCTTCGCGCGGAATAATCAACAGGCTGCCCTCGCTGGCCGACTGGATCAGCGACTTGAAACGCACATCTGGGAAGTCGGTGTTGACCAGCACGTCCATCACGCCCCAAGCGTGGTTGGCAGACTCACCCTTGAGCGACAAGCCCATCGACTGGCGCACGTTGCTGCGCGCACCGTCGCAGCCGACAACATAGCGGGCGCGGATGGTTTCTAGCTCACCCTTGTGGCCTTCATCCTGTCGCTCGAACTGCGCCATCACGGAATAGGGGTTGGACTCATCAGCGTCTCGAACCAGCTTGGCAAGACGGCGGCTGTAGTGCGGCACCAAACGCCCGGCTGACTTTTGCATCTTTTCAAGATAGAAGTCATGCACACGCGCTTGATTCAAAATCACATGCGGCATGTGCGACAGGCCTTCTTCTACATCCGGCACACGTCCGCTGCGCACGATGCGATTTTTATCGGCACCCGCTGAATCATCAGGTTTCCAAAAGGTCGTCTCATTGACCCAGTAAGCCTCTTTCAAGACGCGGTCTGCAAATCCAAACGCTTCAAACATTTCCATCGTGCGGCAGGCAACACCATCGGCCTGCCCCAATTGCAAAGGGCCCGGCTTCTGTTCAACGATGACCGTGCGAATGTCTGGGAAAGCCGCCAATTGCGCGGCTAGCGTGAGGCCCGCAGGGCCACATCCGACGATCAATACATCGGCTTCACTGGGCAAGTTTGCGCCTGTCGTCTGTGCCGAAGCGGCTGCGTCCGAAAGACTGGGGTCGCCGGTTCTGAATCCGTTGAGGTGGAATTGCATGCCGTGTCTCCTTCGTTGTTGTGAATTTTGTAGACTAATCTACAGGCCAACTTTTTACTACATTTGCAGTCAAACCATGCCGCAAAACGCGAAGTCAACCTCGGGCACCACGCCACTCACGATGTGCGCGATGCTCTTGCCCGAGCCGCAGGCGTGTGTCCAGCCCAGCGTACCATGGCCGGTGTTGAGAAATAGGTTGGGCAATTTGGTTTTACCGACGAGCGGCACATTGCTGGGTGTGGCCGGGCGCAGGCCCGTCCAGTAGCTGGCCTGCGAAGCGTCGCCTGCGCCGGGGAAGAGTTGCTCCACGCGGCGCACAATCGCTTCGCAACGTACGCGATTCAGATCACGGTCGTAGCCGTTCAACTCTGCTGTGCCCGCGATGCGAAGGCGGTCGCTGTTGGGGCCGGTGAGGCGGGAAAACACGAGTTTGTACTCGTCGTCCGTCAGGCTCACCTGGTGCGCCATGCTGGCATCTTTTACCGGCATGGTGACGGAATAACCTTTGGCCGGGTAAATCGGTAAATGAATGCCCAGTGGCGCGGCGTAAATCGGGCTGAGTGAGCCCATCGCCAGCACGTAAGCATCGGCGCGCAGGCGCTGGAAACGCCCTTCGCTGTCGGTCGCCTCCACGTGTTCAAGCTGACCTCCTGCTTCTCGCAACGCCGTGATGGTGTGGCTCATCAGGAATTTCACCCCACAAGCCTCACACAGCTTGACCAACTCCCGCGCAAAGCGGTTGGCATCGCCCGACTCATCTTCAGCGGTGTAGGTGGCACCGGCCAATTGCCCGCGAATATGCGCCAAGGCGGGCTCCAGTTTGATGGCCTCTTCGGCGCTGATCACCTGGCGCTCACACCCCAGCGCGCGCATCTGCTCGGCCGGGCCTTGCGCACCTTCAAACTCTTTTTGCGAGGTGTAGAAATGCAAAATGCCCTGGGTGCGCTGGTCGTAGTTCAGGCCCGTGGCGCGGCGCAATTCTTGCAGCATGTTGCGGCTGTAAGTGCCCAGGCGCACGATCTGCTCGATGTTGTGGCGCGTGCGCGCGGGCGTGCATTCACGCAGGAACTGCAGGCCCCACAGCCACTGGCGCATGTCAGCGCGGATGCGAAACAACAATGGCGCGTCTTCTTTGCCGAGCCATTGCAGCACTTTGAATGGCGCGCTGGGGTTGGCCCACGGCTCGGCATGGCTCACCGATATCTGGCCGCCGTTGGCAAAGCTGGTTTCAGCCGCAGGGTTGGCCTGGCGGTCCACCACGGTGACCTCATGGCCGAGTTGTGAGAGGTAATAGGCTGAGCTGACGCCGAGCAGGCCGCTGCCAAGAACGAGAACTTTCATGTGAAAACCTTTTGAAGAGCAGGTGTGTAGGGATCAAGGGCGATCCCGACACAGCCGCTCCCCCTGTCCTTGGTACCTGAGAGATTCACGCCCAGCCAACTCGGCCAAGCGCTTGCTCCTTCGGTGCGCCTTCTGTCAACAGATAAGCGGCTCTCCAGACGGCAATCAACAAAAAAGACAGTGGGGTAACCTGAGCGTTCATGGGAGTTTGCGCCTTCGGTGGACGTAGCATCTGCCATCAAATCTGCACAATGATGCTACTTCTCTCTCCTGTCAACAAGAATTATAGTGCGCCTCAAACTGGCTGGCAAGCTATATCGACACCACATCGACATTACATCGATACCACCCGCTCAATAAGCAGCATTCTTTCAGCCTCGGGCATCAATACCAACGCCACCTCAGGGCTAATTTTCTCGGGTTATTTCACGTCGTATTTATCGGAAACGCAGAAGCCAGCATGCTGCGGTTTGCCAAAGCGGCGGGCATCGAGTTGACCCACATCCCGTATCGCGGCGGCGCACCTGCTGTTGCCGATGCGATTGGTGGGCAGGTGTCGATGGTGATGGACGGCCTTGCCGCAGCCGTGCCGCATCTGCTGGACGACATGCAGCGCTTCGTGCGGGCGGATGCGGAAGTCTGGCGACCGCTGGTGATTGCGTCTGGCGCGACGGTGGATTGAGAGCAGATCAACGGATCACGCGCGTCAGGCAGGGCAGCACTCGCGGCTGCGTACCGAGCACCTACTACATTTGTGGTGAAATATTAGCAAAAATGAACCCACAGGTTCATTTTTCTCGTCAGAATCGTTCAAAGCACCAAAATGTGATCAAAATAGTGCTCTAGCTCTCGAATAATATGCATAATAAGCTATATATATATTATAGCAATTTCTATCGACCACGCGCCTGTGCAATGCTGCCCCACTCGGCGGGGCCAATGCGGGCGACGATGACTTTCAGGTTGGTTGGGTCTAATACAACGGTATGGCCTTCTTGAATGGCAAAGCTGGTCGCTTCCCAAAAGATGCCACCGTGCGCCATCATGTAGTGGTTTTTACCCGCTGCCGGGCGCATTGATAAGAACGACACGGTGCGCGCCTTCTGCGCCGGGTCTTTTCCGACCTGGCCTTCACCCGAGAGCATGTCGGTCGCCTGCGCTTTGTCGACAAAAAATACCGCTGATTCGACCGCACGGCAGTAGCGACTGCTGAACACCCCATCCAGCGCAATACCCGCTTGGCGAAACTGGTCGCCCGCCACTTTCAGCTCGGCGCGGCCTTCGTCGGACAACTGGCGTTGGGTCGCGCACTTGTTCAGATCGAAAGTCCCATTGGCCCGGTGGGTGCGTTCGAGTTCAATTTGGTCATATTGGGTGCGACCATGGCGCATGTAGATCACATAACCCCCCTTGGCCAGGGTGGCTGCAATCGCCTGCGGCCCTTTGACCATAGGCTCGGGGTCGCGCGCTGGCGGCGGCGCAAAGTTGACCTGGCTGGGCAGGCTGACCTGCGATTTGCTGGCGCAACCCGCAAGCAAACTTAAGCCAAAAACACCGAATACCGCCACAACGCGCCGAGAAACCGATAAATGAAGATACATACTCATGAGTGCGTCCTGCGACGGCAATTTTTTGAAGTCACTACCGCCGCCACACCTCTTTAGTTGATTGACAACTATTGTGCTTCACATTCCCACCAAACCAGCTTGTCATTTCAAGTGGGTGAAGCGTAAATATTGAAATTACGCTTCACAGTTAAAGCGTAAATTCATACAATTCGCCTCATGTGGATTTGGCAATCGGTACTTTGGCCGCAATTTTCTTTTGACTCAAAGGCTCTGCAAGCTGCGCTGGTTGCGGCGCGCCATGCGCAAGGACGGCTGCTGGGCGCGGCAGAACAGCTTCAGTTGCTGGATGTCGGCGAACTCCAACTCTCGGGTTGGATCCGTGAAGCGCTGGCCACCGCGCAGATTGAAGGCGAGGTGCTGCAATTGAATTCTGTGCGTGCTTCCGCAGCGCGGCGGCTGGGCTTAACGCCAGACCCCACGGTACACAAGGACGAACGCACCGAGGCGACGCTGGATGTCATTCAAGCGGCTAAGGGCAGCTGGCAGCAACCTCTGACGCATGAGATTCTGTACGGTTGGCAAGCCGCGCTGTTTCCCACGGGTTACAGCGGCATTACAAAGATTGGCGCGGGTACATATCGCACCCACGCCGAACCGATGCAGATCGTCACGCAGCGGCTCGGGCAAAACGATGTCATTCACTATCAAGCGCCCGAATCGAAAGATGTTCCCAGGCAAATGAAAGCGCTGCTCACGTGGCTGAACGAGGGCCGGATCAGCGGCAAGCGGGCCGTGACGGATGGACTCATCCGCGCCGCAATTGCGCACCTGTGGTTTGAAGTCATCCATCCATTTGAGGATGGCAACGGACGCATTGGGCGCGCGCTGGTAGAGCGCTGCTTGGCCGAAGACATGCAAAGCGAACTTCGGTTGTTCAGCTTGTCGCAGCAGTTCATGTTGGATCGCGCAGCCTACTACACGCAGCTGCAACGCGCATCAAAATATTCATCAAAATTCGACAAAACTCAGCAGGCCGAGATGGACATCACGGCTTGGATTCATTGGTTTTTGGGCTGTGTGGAAAAGGCCTGCATGGAGAGCCTCGCGCAAATGGCGCAGGCGAACGCCAAAAATAAGTTCAACTATCGCCTGCAATCGGAACATCCAGACTTGAGCAAGAGTCAGCGCAAGGTGTTATTCAAGCTCTTTGAAGCGCGGCAGACCCACGCGACACCAGACAACCCGAGCGGATTTTCAGGCGGC
>JANNFW010000207.1:0-8031 GCA_031380235.1 Rhodoferax sp.
ATGGGCAAGAGCGGTGAGGGCAAGAACAATGTCCATCAGACCAAGAAGCTCACCGACGAAGACATCAAGATCTTCCGCGACCGTTTCAACATCCCTGTGCCAGACAGCCAGATTGCTGACATTCCGTTCTACAAGCCCGCCGATGACACGCCCGAGATGCGCTACCTGCACGAGCGTCGCAAAGCGCTCGGTGGCTACCTGCCGCATCGTCGTGTGAAGGCGGATGAGCAGTTCACCGTGCCAGCGCTGGAGGTTTTCAAATCGGTGATTGAGCCGACTGCAGAAGGCCGTGAAATATCGACCACGCAGGCCTATGTGCGCTTTCTCACCGCGCTGTTGCGCGACCAGGCGATTGGCCCGCGCGTGGTGCCGATTTTGGTGGACGAGGCACGCACCTTCGGTATGGAGGGTCTGTTCCGCCAGATTGGCATCTACAACCCCGATGGCCAGCAGTACACCCCGGTCGATAAAGACCAGGTGATGTACTACAAGGAAGACAAGAAGGGTCAGATCCTGCAAGAAGGCATCAACGAAGCGGGCGGCATGAGCAGTTGGATTGCGGCAGCCACGTCGTACTCCACCAACAACCGGATCATGATTCCGTTCTACGTGTACTACTCGATGTTTGGCTTCCAGCGCGTGGGCGATTTGGCCTGGGCAGCGGGTGACATGCAGGCACGCGGCTTTTTGCTGGGCGGCACCTCTGGGCGCACCACGCTCAACGGTGAAGGCTTGCAGCACGAAGACGGCCACAGCCACATCATGGCCGGCACCATTCCCAATTGCATCAGCTACGACCCGACGTTTGCGCACGAAGTGGGTGTGATCCTGCATCACGGCTTGAAACGCATGGTTGAAAAGCAAGACAACGTCTACTATTACCTCACGTTGTTGAACGAAAACTACCCCATGCCGGGCCTGACTGCTGGGACGGAAGAGCAGATCATCAAGGGCATGTATTTGTGCAAAGAAGGAAGCAAGTTGACTCCCCGCGTTCAACTGCTCGGCTCGGGCACCATCCTGCGGGAATCCATTGCCGCGCAGGAACTGCTGGAGAAAGACTGGGGCGTCGCGGCAAGTGTCTGGAGCTGCCCGAGTTTCAATGAGCTGACGCGTGAAGGCCAGGATTGCGAGCGTCATAACCTGTTGCACCCTGCCGAAAAAGCCCGCGTGTCATTCGTCGCGCAGCAGCTAGAGAAGCATGCTGGCCCGGTGGTTGCGTCCACCGATTACATGAAAGCCTACGCCGAGCAGATTCGCCCGTTCATCCCCAAAGGCAGAACCTACAAAGTGCTCGGAACCGATGGTTTTGGTCGCAGTGATTTTCGCTCCAAACTGCGCGAGCATTTCGAGGTGAACCGCCATTACATTGTGGTCGCTGCCCTGAAAGCGTTGAGCGAAGAGGGCACATTGCCGGTTGCTAAGGTGCTGGAAGCCATCAAAAGATACAGCATCAAGGTCGACAAGATCAACCCGCTTTACGCTTAATTCATAGCGCCTAATCCATAAAACCTCGGAGACATAACATGGCACTTTTGGAAATCAAGGTTCCTGATATTGGTGACTTCAAAGACGTGGCGGTTATTGAGCTGCTGGTCAAAGTGGGCGACACGATCAAGGCTGAGCAGTCGCTGATGACGGTGGAGTCTGACAAAGCGGCGATGGAAATTCCGTCCAGTGCAGCGGGTGTGCTGAAGGAATTGAAAGTCAAGCTCGGCGACAAGGTCAACATTGGTGACCTGATTGCGGTCTTGGAGGCTGCGGCTGAAAACGCTCCCATTCCCGCACCGACCCCTGCCGCGCCAGCAGCGGAGGCACCTCAAGTCGCAGCGGCGGTTGCAACGCCCACGCCTGTGTCCGCGCCGGTAGCGGCCTCCCCAGCGACAGTATCCGAGCCCAAGCACGACCCGAGCGAAGCGCCCATCGGCCTACCCCACGCATCGCCGTCCGTGCGCAAGTTTGCGCGCGAGCTGGGTGTGCCGCTGGGTGAAGTTAAAGGCAGTGGCCCCAAAGGCCGCATCACCGAGGCGGATATTCAAACCTTCACGCAGTCGGTGATGAGTGGCACACGCCAAACGCAGGCCATTGCCGAGCAGATCAAAGGCAAATCATCCGGTGCGAGTGATGGCGGCGGCCTAGGCTTGCTGGCCTGGCCCAAGGTGGACTTTGCCAAGTTCGGCGCGGTTGAGCGCAAAGACATGTCGCGCATCAGGAAAATCAGCGGGGCCAATTTGCACCGCAACTGGGTGATGATTCCGCACGTCACCAACCATGACGATGCCGACATCACCGATCTGGAGGCCTTTCGTGTCCAGATGAACAAAGAGAATGAGAAGGCGGGCATCAAGTTGACGATGCTGGCGTTCATGATCAAGGCCAGCGTGGCTGCGCTTAAAAAATTCCCTGAGTTCAACAGCTCCCTGGAATCGACAAGTAGCGGCGATCAACTGATCTTGAAGCAGTATTTCCACATTGCGTTCGCGGCAGATACGCCCAATGGCCTGATGGTGCCTGTCATCAAAGATTGCGATAAAAAAGGCGTCATGCAAATTTCAACCGAAATGGGCGAGCTGGCCAAGAAGGCACGGGATGGCAAGCTGAGCCCGACGGAGATGACGGGTGCCTGCTTCACCATTTCGAGTTTGGGCGGCATTGGTGGCCGCTACTTCACACCCATCATCAACGCACCCGAAGTCGCCATCATGGGCGTTTGCAAGAGCAGTATGGAGCCCGTCTGGGATGGCAAGGCATTCCAACCACGCTTGATGTTGCCATTGAGTTTGAGCTGGGATCACCGTGTGATCGACGGTGCCGCTGCGGCACGCTTTAATGCGTACTTTGGGCAGGTGTTGTCTGACTTTCGCCGCGTCCTCCTATGACGACAGTCGTTGTCGTCAAACGAAATGGGCAGGTCGCCATCGCTGCCGATACGCTGGTGACGTTTGGTGATACGCGTCTCTCGAATCGGTTCGAGGCGAACAGCAAGCTGTTCAAAGTCGACACCAATGCAGGCCCAAGCTATGTGGGCATTGCGGGCACTGTGGCGCACTTCCCAGTACTGCGTAAAGCCATGCTGGCGCTGCCGAAGAAGGAACTGCTGCTGGGCAGCAAGGATGAGGTGTTTGACACCTTCACCAAGCTGCATCCGATGCTGAAAGAAACCTTCTTTTTGCAGACGAAGGAAGACGACAACGACCCCTATGAGTCCAGCCAGTTCAGCGTGGTCGTTGCCAATGCCACAGGTATTTACGGCCTGTACAGCTACCGCGAAGTGTTTGAGTTCAACGAGTTTTGGGGCATCGGCTCTGGGCGCAGCTTCGCCTTGGGCGCCATGTATGTGGCTTGGGACAAAGGGAAGACAGCGCGAGAAATCGCGACTATCGGCGTGCAGGCGGGCTGCGAGTTTGACAAAAGCTCCGGTGGCCCGACCGAAGTGTTCACACTCAAGCTGAAAAATAATTCCTAAACTGCGACTAAATCTGGAGACGAGCACCATGGCAGCAATCGACGTAAAAGTGCCTGATATTGGCGATTTTGATGAGGTGACCGTCATTGAACTGATGGTCAAAGTGGGCGACACCATTAGCGTGGATCAGAGTCTGATCACGGTGGAGAGCGACAAGGCTTCCATGGAGATCCCGTCCTCAGCGGCGGGCGTGGTGAAGGCGCTTGCGGTGAAGATTGGCGATAAGGTCAAGCAAGGCACCGTGGTGCTAACGATGGAATCGGCCGGTGTAGATGTCGGTTCAGCACCCGCAGCGGCCACTGCCCCTGTTTCGACCTCTGCGGTTGCACCACCGGCACCCACAGCAGCACCCGCGCCAGCCGCTTCCAACTTTGCCGGACAAGTCGATCTCGATTGCGACCTGCTCGTGTTGGGCGCAGGCCCCGGTGGCTACTCGGCGGCCTTTCGAGCGGCTGATTTGGGGCTCAAAGTCATCTTGGTTGAGCGTTATGCCACGCTGGGCGGTGTTTGCCTGAACGTGGGCTGCATCCCCTCCAAAGCGCTGCTGCACGTGGCAGCCGTGATGGATGAAGTCAGCCACATGGCTGATCTGGGTGTTGAGTTCGGCGTACCCAAACTCAATATCGACAAACTGCGTGGCCACAAAGAAAAGGTCGTCGGCAAGCTCACCGGTGGCTTGGCGGCAATGGCCAAGATGCGCAAAGTGACTACGGTGCGCGGCGTTGGTAACTTCGTGGGGGCGAATCACCTCGAAGTTGAGGAAACAACCGGCGCGCAAGGCCAGGAAAAAACGGGTGCCAAGAAGACGATTGCATTCAAGAACTGCATCATCGCCGCAGGCAGCCAAGCCGTGCGTCTGCCCTTCATGCCCGACGACCCGCGCGTGGTCGACAGCACCGGCGCGCTGGGCTTGAAAGAAGTCCCCAAACGCATGCTGATCTTGGGCGGCGGCATCATCGGCCTGGAGATGGGCACCGTCTACAGCACGTTGGGTGCGCGCCTGGACGTGGTTGAAATGCTGGACGGCCTGATGCAAGGCGCGGACCGCGACCTCGTCAAAATCTGGCAAAAAATGAACGCCAAGCGTTTTGACAATATCATGCTTAAGACCAAAACCGTCGGTGCCAAAGCCACGCCAACGGGCATTGAGGTGACCTTCGAGAGCGCGGAACCCGGCGGCACGGCGCCCGCACCCCAAACCTACGATCTAGTCCTGCAAGCCGTAGGCCGCACGCCCAACGGCAAAAAGATTGCCGCCGACAAAGCGGGTGTCGCGGTTACGGATCGCGGCTTAATCAACGTCGATATCCAGATGCGCACCAACGTGCCCCACATCTTCGCCATCGGCGATATCGTCGGCCAGCCCATGCTCGCGCACAAGGCCGTGCATGAGGCGCATGTAGCTGCGGAAGTGATAGCAGGCGAGCTGCAAGGCAACAAGGAGCTGGCCAGTGCCGCCTTCAACGCCCGCGTGATCCCCAGCGTCGCCTACACCGATCCCGAAATCGCCTGGGTCGGCCTCACCGAAGATCAAGCCAAGGCCCAAGGCATCAAAGTCAAAAAGGGACTGTTCCCCTGGACCGCATCTGGCCGCGCCATCGCCAATGGCCGCGATGAAGGCGTGACCAAGCTGTTGTTTGACGATTCGCCGGAAGCCCACGGTCACGGCAAGATCCTGGGCGGCGGTATGGTCGGCACGCATGCGGGCGACATGATTGGAGAGATTGCGCTGGCCATTGAGATGGGTGCAGATGCAGTAGATATCGGCAAGACGATTCACCCGCATCCGACTCTTGGGGAAAGTATCGGTATGGCAGCCGAGGTGGCGCATGGGAGTTGTACGGACTTGCCGCCCACGCGCAAGTAGCTCGTTCGTGTTCTGAACCAATTGTTGAAGGCTCTGCCCGTCATCAATTTGAGAAAACTGGCCTACCCCTGCGATACACGAATCCATTGCAAAGAGTCTTTGGCTGTTCATTCAAGTTTGAGCTTGATGCGTTTGGCGACATCGCCCCATTTCTTGGAGTCTGCTGCCAGCCGTTGCCCTGCCTCTGGCTGAGTGCTTGCAATAACTTCAAGGTCACTTAGGCGCAGTTTTTCCACGACATCAGCGCTCTTTAAGGCGGTAACCATCGCCGACTGCATGATTTGCACTACAGGCGCAGGTGTACCCTTTGGCGCAAACAACACGAGTGAAAAAGTGGCGTCAAACCCTGGGTAGCCCGCCTCGGCCACCGTGGGTACCTCTGGCAATATTGCCGAGCGATGGGTGCCAGAAATTGCCAACGCAGTCAGGCGACCGGCACGGACTTGGGGCAGCACGGTCGGCCCTGCCAAAAAGCCGCAATCCACTTGCCCGCCCATCACATCTTGCATGGCAGGAGCCGGGCCCTTGTAGGGGACATGCAACATGGCGATGCCGGCCGTCGCCTTGAACAACTCCGTCGTCAGATGCCCCGGAGAGCCCGCCCCACCCGTGGCATAGCTTATGTCTTTCACCTTTGCTTTTTGAACCAATTCTGCCAGCGTCTTTGCGCCCAGGCTGGGGTTGCACACCAAAATCTGGCTGAATGCAATGGCACGAACAACGGGCTCCAAAGCATTGACATCAAACAACATTTTTTCATAAACATGCGGGTTGACCGTGGTGGTCGTGTCAGTCGTCCACAGCCATGTATAGCCGTCAGGCGTTGCGCGCGCTACTTCGCTTGCGCCAAGGTTTCCATTCGCGCCCGGCTTGTTTTCGAGCACCAAAGCTTGCTTCAGTATCGGTTGCATCTTCTCCATTGCGGCGCGTAGGACGATGTCGCTCGGTCCGCCGGGTGGCAGCGGCACAATGAGTTTGATGGGCTTGTCTGGCCAACTTTGCGCAGATGCAATGGATGCCCCCACAATCGATGCCATAGCCGCAAAATGCTTAGCACGAGTTGTTAGGGAGATCATCATGTCTTGTCCTTGAAGTGGTGCCACCCTGGGCGCCGTGATGAATGAACCTGTGGTCGAGTGAGAGATTAGGGCACAGCGAAGCCTCTCATGCAAGATGACAGCGGCACATGGGCCATAACTGGGAGCTATGGATGAAGCTTGAACAGATTCGTAACTTCTTGGCGGCGATCGAGTCTGGCAGTATCTCTGCTGCGGCCCGAAAGTTAGGGCTGTCCCAGCCCGGACTGACCAAGAGTCTGGGTGCGCTGGAGGCGCAGCTTGGCGCGTCGTTGCTCAGGCGCACGCGCACCGGTGTCACGCTCACGCCATTGGGTCAGACCTTTCATGCGCGCGTGCGCGCCGGATATTCCGAATTGGTGAAAGCGCAAGAGGAATTGGCTCGGGCGGACGAGCTGCGGGTGGCGCTCGGGTTCAGCCCATTCTTTGCATCGAAGATTGTCCCGCAGGCGGTTTTACGCTTTCGCGAGAAGTTTCCGGACGTGCAACTGCGCTTGGTGGAAGGCCTTGGTCATGCCACGCGCCCGATGGTGCGCGACGCCAGCCTGGACATGACGTTAGCGCCGCGCCCGCCCGGCGCGCCTGCCGACCCGGCCATTCGCTTCAAGCCCATCGCCCATCTCAAGCAAATTGTGGTTGCGCGCCGGGGCCATCCGCTGGCCAAGGCGCGCACTGCCTCTGCCCTGGGTGGCCACGAGTGGCTGTGCAACATGCAGCGCAGTGTTGCAAGCGGGATGCTGGGTGTACTCGGCGTCCCGCAGCCGAGGCGAATTACCGAGTGCGAATCGATAAGTGGCATGCTCACACTGCTTGCTGATTCAGACATGCTGGCGGTCGTGCAACACCCGTTTCTGAACATGCCGCAGGTGGCCCAGGCTGTTCAGCAAATACCGATTGCCGAAGTCCTGCCGGGGCTGACGGTGGGCCTTCACACGCGCACCGACGCACCATTGACGAAGCCCGCGGCTGCGCTGGCGAAACTCTTGTCGGATATTGGCCGCAGGGAGTTGCAACCTGGGCGCGATGACTGTTAGACCTACTTTTCTGACCATAGCTTTGCGCCGACGTTAATGCAATTCTCAACATTTACGCTTCACATGCCTCGTACGCATTCAAAGTCGCCAATGCTTGCCCCGCATGGGCCTGTCACGCACGGGCCACACCGGACAAAGCATTTGCACAACCTCCATCAGGCTCAACCACTCGACTATGGGGTCGATCCCAGAAGCGTTGCCCAGCTGCGGCTGAAAAGGCACACCCGCTTCGCGCGCCAGGAGCGCACTTGCATCTGCACGGGTTAGCGCCGTTTCAGCACGTGTATCGGTGCTAACCGATAAGTTCATCGAGAAGTTCATTGAGGAGTTCCGGTTTGTTAAACAATGCAAAGTACTCACGCAACTCATCCATGTCGAGTGAAGCTCGGTGTACCTTCAATAGAGCGCGAATGTCGTCCAAGTCGCGCGTTCGTGTTGCATCGTTCACGAAGCCTTGCAGTTTGAAGCCTATTAACCCTTCGACGCTGATGATGCGCATGCGGCCCATGGGGGTCTCGCGCTCCGATGCCTGCGCCAGCAGGCGCCGCGCAAGGGGACGGTGCGCGTAAAGCAAATCCAGACCTTCTG
>JANNFW010000215.1:0-4090 GCA_031380235.1 Rhodoferax sp.
CCTGCCGAGGCGTGTGAGTCGGTGTGACCTGCTACGGCTGTGGCGTGGGATTCGGTTACACGACCACCGGCGGTGGCAGGGGTGTCGGTGTCACGGCTACTGGAGGCGGCGGGGGTGTCGGCTCAGATCCACCGCCACCACAAGCGGTGATCAGAAAGCTGGCGACAACGACTGACACCCAACCCAGTGGATTTTTAAAGCGATTGTGTTGATAGTTCATGCCGTAAGTCCTTGAATAAAACAGTTGTGGCTCGCACTGCCGCCTACATCGTTGGCGCAATGTATTCGCAATCCACCCAGATCAGCGCGCTCGTCTCAAGAAAGCTGTGCTCGGGTGTGCTGGGCATCACACACAATACACAATGACACCAAAAATGCTGCTATATCTATAGCAATAAATACAATTAACACGAGAGCTACATGCCTATTTCTTCCATAATTCGACCTAAAATCGGATTTTTCAATAAAAATTAACCCCCAGGTTCACTTTGATGTCATACGGGCAGCGGTAACATCATCCAACTTCACCGAACCCAAACCATCTCGCGCGCACAACACCATGCCAACCCAAGCCACCCCCCTGATCACCGCCCTGCGCGTCATCCCCGTCGCCGGGCGCGACAGCATGCTGTTGAACTTGAGCGGCGCGCACGGCCCTTTCTTCACGCGCAATCTGTTGATATTGACCGACAACGCGGGCCGCACGGGTGTGGGCGAGGTGCCGGGCGGCGAGAAGATTCGGCAGACACTGGACGATGCGCGGGCCTTGGTCGTGGGCCGGCCGATTGGTTCGCACCAGCGCATCCTGCAACAAGTGCAACAGCAGTTTGCTGGCCGCGACAGCGGAGGTCGCGGCCAGCAAACGTTTGACTTGCGCACCACCATCCATGCCGTCACGGCGCTTGAATCTGCGCTGCTCGACTTGCTCGGTCAACACCTGGATGTACCCGTTGCCGCCTTGCTCGGCGAAGGCCAACAGCGCGATGCGGTGGAGATGTTGGGCTATCTGTTTTATGTGGGCGATCAGCGCAAGACTGACTTGGATTATGTGAGCGATCCCGGCGCGGATAACGACTGGTTTCGCGTGCGGCACGAGGTCGCGCTGACCCCCGAGACCATCGTGAGCCAAGCCGAAGCGGCACGCCAGAAATACGGCTTCAACGACTTCAAGCTCAAGGGCGGCGTGTTGCGCGGCGACGAAGAGATCGAAGCCGTCACGGCATTGCATGAACGCTTCCCCCGTGCCCGCGTCACGCTCGACCCCAACGGCGGCTGGCTGCTCAAAGACGCGATTCGCCTCATGCGCGACATGCGCGGCGTGGTCGCCTATGCAGAAGACCCGTGCGGCGCAGAAGACGGCTTCTCGGGCCGCGAGGTGATGGCTGAATTTCGCCGCGCTACGGGCCTGCCCACGGCGACCAACATGGTCGCCACCGACTGGCGTCAACTCAGCCACGCGCTGGCGTTGCAAAGCGTGGACATCCCGTTGGCCGATCCGCATTTCTGGACAATGGCCGGCAGCGTGCGCGTGTCGCAAACCTGTCGCGACTGGGGGTTGACGTGGGGCAGCCATTCCAACAATCACTTCGATGTGTCATTGGCGATGTTCACGCACGTGGGGGCCGCAGCGGTTGGCAAAGTCACCGCCATCGACACCCACTGGATTTGGCAAGACGGCCAACGCCTCACGAAGGAGCCGCTGCGGATCGTCGGCGGCCATGTGCAAGTGCCTCAAAAACCAGGGCTGGGTATTGAGCTGGACATGGCAGAAGTCGACAAAGCACACCAGCTTTACAACCAGCACGGCTTGGGTTCGCGCGACGATGCTACCGCTATGCAGAGCCTCATACCAGGCTGGAAATTTGATCCCAAACGCCCTGCGTTTGATCGATAATTTGACAACATGACCAGGAGACTATTGTGAAAACCAGACGTTCTTCCCTTTTAAACATAGCCTGCTTCGCTATTCTTTCAGCGGCTTTAGCCCCCGCCGCGTGGGCGCAGTCCGACTACCCTAACAAGCCCGTGAAGATCATTGTGACCTTCCCGCCCGGCGGCACCAGCGACGTGCTGGCGCGCATGCTGGCCGAGGAGTTGGGCAAGAGCTTGAAGCAGCCCTTCATCGTCGAAAACATTGGCGGTGCGGGCGGCACCATCGGCACGGATCGCGCCTTGAAGATGCCTGCTGACGGCTACACGCTGATCCAGACCGGCGTGGGCCAAAACGCGGTGGCGCACGGGCTGGACCCCGCTTTGAAGTACAACTCGCTGACCGATTTCATCCACTTGACGCAAGTGAACTCCGGCCCCAACGTGCTGGTGGTCAACCCCGCCACACCCTTCAAATCCGTGAAAGACATCGTCGATTACGCCAAGCAAAACCCCGGCAAGTTGGACTACGGCTACACCCATGCAGCGTCTGGCCATATGGCGATGGAGTTGTTCAAACAGACCACAGGCATTTTTGTGACGGGTATTCCGTATCGGGGCGGTGGCCCGCTGCTCAATGATGTGCTGGGCGGCACCGTACCCATGATTTTCATCAATCAGGATTCTGCGTTACCGCACGTGAAGGCGGGCAAGCTGCGCGCCATCGCCGTCTCAAGCGCACAGCGCAACCCGCTCTATCCGGATGTGCCGACGATTGCCGAGTCGGGCTACAAAGGTTTTGAAGCGCTGTCCTGGTCAGGCATGTCGGTCGCCAAAGGCACGCCGCAGCCGATTGTGGACAAGTTAGAGGCCGCCATCACACAGGCGATGAAGACCGATGCCATCAAGCAGCGATTGAACTCTGTCGGCTTCATCATCCCTGAGCAGGGCTCCAAGCCCTACACCGCGTTCGTGAAGAAAGAGATCGACACCTGGAGCCGGGTGATCACGAAGGCGGGGATCAAGCCGCAATGAACACGCCAGTAGTCACGCCTCTTTCGATTGACCCCATTTCACCGCGCAAGTTGACAGGGTTGGCTAGCAAGTTCCAGGCACTTTCATCGAGCTTCATGGCGAATGGGAGAGCACCGCAGGCGCAGAAGGCGCGCGAGCGGAAGGCCGCGCCGGTCGTCAAGCGACCTTAACGCTCAATCAATATGCATATATTTATGCGTATAATTGAACCATGGATTTCAGTTGCAACGCCATCAAGAATGAAGTCAACATCCGAGAAAGGGCCTTACCGCTGCTTGCCGCTAAAACTCTGTTCAACGACAACATGCTCGTACGGGAAGATAAGCGCAAGGACTATCCTGAGCAGCGGTTCGTAGGCTACAACACGGTGGCTGGGCGTTTGATGGTGGTTGTTTTTACGCTGCCAGCTCTTGATCAGGTTCACATCATTTCCTTCAGAAAGGCGAACAAACGTGAACAAACGAAATTTGAAGCTCAAACCCTCTGAGCAGCCACCCGAGATTGACTGGGCAGCGGTTGACGCCGCTGCTTTGGCCGATGCGCCTGATGAAGACAGCCCGGAGTTGACGAAAGTACAACGAACGAGCTTGCGGCCATTGGGTGAAGTCTTGCCGATGTTTTCAAAAGGCAAGACCCGAATCACCATCATGCTGGATGATGCGGTGCTGGAAGCCTACAAGGCTCAAGCGGGCGGGCGTGGCTACCAGACGCTGATTAATGAGACGCTGCGATCCGGGCTGCAAATCATCACCGTGAAAGATCAGTTGCGCCAAGTCATTCGCGAGGAGCTGCGGCCCTTGGTGGAGTCAAGGCGCTAGCCTCGTCTCGCACTCAAGCGCTGGTCAACCCTTCAAGCCCAAAGCACCTTGTCCTTGCCCTCAAACCACGCATCGACCTTCGGCGCGACATCGGCTTCGATTTTGCCGCGCTTGATTTTCATGGTGGGGGTGAGGCAGCCGTTCTCAATCGACCACGGCTCTTTGGCGATGACCAGCATCTTCATCTGCTCGTAGTCGGCCAGGCCTTTGTTGGTTTCTTTCAGGAGCGTGGCCATGGCTGCGTTCACTTCCTCGCGCACCGCGGGGTCTTTGAGCTTGGGGCGCATTTCTTCAGACAGCACGATCAAGCCGTAAGACGCCGACTGACCCACGCCAGAGACCATGCTGGACTCGATCATCGGGTGGTT
>JANNFW010000218.1:0-2918 GCA_031380235.1 Rhodoferax sp.
CATCGAGATAAACCTTGGGGTGGCTGTTCCAGATTTTCATGTGCGCCAGCGGGCTGGGGCAAAACACGCCACCCTGGTGGTTCAGATCCGATGCCAGCAACTCGACCGGCACGCTCACTTTGGCGACGGTCATATCGGCACCTTGGAGAGCCAAGACGCGTATTTGGCGTTGCGGCCATTGACGATGTCAAAAAACGCACTTTGAATTTTCTCGGTGATCGGGCCACGCGAGCCACCGTCGCCCCGGTTGCCGATCTCGATGCGATCCAGCTCACGAATCGGCGTGACCTCGGCTGCGGTGCCGCTGAAAAACGCCTCATCGGCAATGTAAATCTCATCGCGGGTGATGGCTTTTTCAACCAGCTTGATGCCCAAGTCCTGGCAGATTGCAAAGATGGTGTTGCGGGTGATGCCGTTCAGCGCGCCTGCGCTCGAATCAGGTGTGTAGACCACGCCTTTGCGCACCACAAACACGTTCTCACCCGCGCCTTCAGACACAAAGCCTTGCGGATCGAGCAAGAGCGCCTCGTCATAGCCCTCATCGGTGGCTTCCATGTTGGCCAAGATCGAGTTGGTGTAGTTACTCACCGCCTTGGCGTGAATCATGGTGATGTTGACGTGATGCCGCGTGAAGCTCGATGTTTTGACGCGGATGCCGCGCTTCAGGCCCTCGTCACCCAAGTACGCACCCCAGGGCCACGCGGCCACCATCAGGTGAATGGTGTTGCCCTTGGGCGAAACACCGAGCTTTTTGTCGCCAATCCAGGTCAGCGGGCGAATGTAGCAACTGGGCAGATTGTTGGCGCGCACCACGTCGAGCTGCGCCTGCATCACTTCAGCTTGCGTGAAGGGAATCTTCATGCGCAAAATTTTCGCGCTGTTGAAAAGGCGCTCGGTGTGTTCTTCAAGGCGAAATATGCCGGTGCTGCCGTCTTGCAGGTGGTAGGCACGCACGCCCTCAAACGCGCCACAGCCGTAGTGCAGGGTGTGGGTCAGGACGTGAATTTTGGCATCGCGCCACTCGACCATCTGACCGTCCATCCAGATTTTGCCGTCGCGGTCGGACATGGAGGTGGGGGCGGTTGCTGTCATCTTGATTCCTTGAAGATTCTTTGACCGGGGGCAAGTGCCACCAACGGTGCGAACGCGGATTTTACGGCGCGGGGTTGGGCGCTTCGGGCTCGGGCCGCACTAACGCCCACTTCACCAGTTTGCCACCGTTGAACTCGCAAGTCACATGCGACCGGCCTCCGTCTGTCCAGCGGTACATTTCGGGTTGCTGATCTTTGGGCGACAGCAACTCACCCAAGGCTTGGGTCTGCGCGATGACATGCAGCAAGGTGGAGCCCGGTTTGAGCTTGGCGTTAAGCATGACGGCACTGCCCACATAACCAATCGGGCGCTTGCCCGCGCGCACCATCACCTGGGTGAGGCGGGTGAAGTGCAGCAGCACCCACATCAGCAGAGCGCCCGCCGCCATCGCCACACCGGGCCAGCCGTAGGCGTAGTAGGCTGCGGCCACCAGCGCGACGCCCATCAGCGGCACGCCGACTCGGCTAAGAGTTTGCTGAAACGTCATCGGTTGGGCAACGCTGCTTCTTTGGGGCGGTAAGAGACACCCGGCAAGCCCTGGAAATGGGCGTCGCAGGTGACGAGTTCCGCGCTTGCGCTAAGGGCAGTGGCGTAAATCAAGGCATCCAGTGCATGAAGTTTGTGCGTCACGCAAAGTTCTGCTGCATACAGTGCCGTCGATTCATCCGGCGCCACGATGGACGTGGAATGCAGTATCACCATGATTTGATCGGCTATAGGTTCCGCCAGAGTGCGCAAAAGCCATTTCCGCAGCTCAAAAATCACCAGTGTCGATACCACCAGGTCTTGTGGGTTCGCCAGTAAAGATTGGTAGCGCAAGCCCGCAGTAGAGCCAGCCAGGGCTTCAATCCATATGCATGTGTCTAGAAGCTTCACGCGCGATGTTTAGATGAGATTTTGGCCAGATTTTTCAACAGATGGGTTTTTTGTGCCTCGGTCATCTCGGGCAAACTATCCTCGCGCCGGGTGCTCCGGTCACGGTAATTCTCAGTATTGGCACCTTTGGCAATGCCAAACAGGTCTTCCATCTTGGGAACAGGCACCAGCTTGAGCGTCGGGCCGATGCGTAAAAATGCCATGCGCTGCCCCGCCTTCAGGTTCATGGCTTCCCGAATTTCTTTGGGAATCGAAATTTGGAACTTGCTGGACAAAGTGGCTGTGGCGATTGACATTTTTACAATCCTGCTATCGATCAGTGTATTGTAATGCCGACAGCTTTGAGAGATCAATGCAACCCACGCACCAGGTTCATCGCCTCTTCAATACGATCAACCGCATGAATGGTCATGCCCTCAAACTCTTTCATCGCAGACTTTTTGGGCGCGTTGGCCTTCGGCACAACGGCCACGCTGAAGCCCAGTTTGGCCGCTTCCTTCAAGCGCTCCTGCCCGCGTGGCGCGGGCCGCACTTCACCGGCCAGACCGACCTCGCCAAACGCGATGAAGCCTTTGGGCAGCGGCTTGCCCCGTAAGCTGGAGGTGATCGACAACATCACCGCCAAATCGGCTGCGGGTTCGCTGATGCGCACGCCGCCGACAGCGTTGACAAACACGTCCTGATCCATACACGCGACCCCGGCGTGGCGGTGCAAGACGGCCAAAAGCATGGCCAATCGATCACGATCCAGCCCAACGCTCAAGCGCCTGGGCGACGGCCCACCGCTGTCCACCAGCGCCTGAATCTCCACCAGCATGGGCCGCGTGCCCTCCAGCGTCACCATCACGCAACTGCCGGGCACAGGCTCGCTGTGTTGGCTCAAAAAGATCGCGCTGGGGTTGGACACGCCTTTGAGGCCTTTCTCGGTCATGGCGAATACGCCAATCTCA
>JANNFW010000297.1:0-3783 GCA_031380235.1 Rhodoferax sp.
CAAGTCAATCAGCAGTGCGGGTTCTGACAATCGCATGTTCAGCGTTGCCAGCAAGGTCTGCCCACCCGCGAGCAGGCGTGCCTCATCGCCGTGCTGTTGCAGCAAGGCGATGACATCAGTGATGCGCGTGGGGCGCAGGTAGGAGAATGCGGGGGCTTTCATCGTCGTTTCACTGAATCAGCGCAGCCACTGCGAACCCATCCACACGCCTATTGCGGTAGACACGACCCCTGCGGCAAACCACAGCAGGCGAGAGGATTCAGTTTGCAGCGATCCGTTCTCGGGCATCGTTGTATGCTTGCTGGCAGCAACAACATCAGGCGCGAGGAGTGCAGCGTCAGGTGTTTGAGTTTCTGCTGTGGCTTCAGGGGTGGCCTCACCACCCACTTCGGCTTTAAACGCGGCAAAGAATCGATCTGCCAATTGCTTAGCAGACGCATCCATCAGCCGCCCACCGATCTGGCCCAGCTTGCCCGCGACGGATGCTTGTGTGGTGTAGTTGAGCGTTGTGCCGTTTTGAACAGTGCTCAGCGCAATCACAGAGCTGCCTTTGGCAAAGCCAGCGCCCCCGCCTGAGCCTTCAAAGTTCAACGTGTAGCCAGTGGGTGCCTGTACATCCGTCAACAGCACTTTGCCCACGAAGGTCGCGCGCACTGGCCCCATGCGCAGGGCGACGCGGGCGTGCATTTCGGTGGGCGATATCTGGCGCACCTCTTCGCAGCCAGGGATGCAGCGGCGCAGCGTTTCGGGGTTGTTCAGCGCCAACCAAACCGCTTCGATGGGTGCGGGAATCGTCACACTGCCGTTGAGTTCCATTCTGATGCCTTTGCAAAGTTCCGTTAGATTTGCCGGCGACTTGGGGAAAGTCCTGATACAAAGCTAATTGACCAATCGGTAAATTAAGGAATACTATCGTCCATGACCGTTCCGTCTTCCATCCGTAAAAACCCTTCCAGTGCGGTGCTGTGCGACGCTGCATTGCCGAAGAAGCGGCTACCACCCGAGCAGCGCGAGCGGCTGATTATTGAAGGCGCGGTGCGATTTTTTTCGGAACATGGGTTGCAAGGGCAGTTGCGTGACCTGGCCAAAAGCCTGGGTATTACGCACACGCTGATGTACCACTACTTCCCAACCAAGCAGGCCCTGATCGAGCGCGTTTACACCGACTTGTTTGCCGCCCGCTGGCAACCCGAGTGGGAGACCCTGCTGGACGATAAAACCTTGGCTGTCGAGGCCAAACTCACCCGCTTCTACAGCGAGTACGCCTGCGTGATCTTGCAGCGCGACTGGGTGCGCATTTTTGTGTTTTCCGGTTTGAGTGATCGCTACATTACCGACCGATACTTTGCGCTCTTGGGCGACAAGCTCTTCCCCCGCGTGGTGCGTGAGAGTCGCAAGTATTGCGGACTCGTCAGTCGGCGCAAACCCACCCCGCGCGAGTTGGAGTTGCTGATGGGCCTGCATGGCAGCATCTTCTACATGGGTATTCGGCGCTGGGTGTATGGACATGGTCTGACTGATCAGGTGGACGCGGACAGCACCCGTCATCCGTTTGACCACATGGTGATCCACGACCGCGTGCGCGGCTACCTACTGGCGCTTACCGAGCTGCTCAACGTGCCTGAAAAGAAACTGCCTGAGCTGCCGCCGCGATCCCACCGCACACCCACGAAGGAGGCCACACCATGGCACTTTCACTGAACCATTTCTCCATTCGCACCACCGACATCGTTGCCTCGCGCGCCTTTTACGAAAAGGTGCTGGGGTTGACGGTTGGGCCACGGCCTGACTTCCCCTTCCCCGGCCTGTGGATGTACAACGGCGATCACGCTCATGTCGCCAATGCCATGGTGCACATCATCGGTATTGACAAAAATAATCCCGACGGTTTGAAGCAGTACTTGGGCGAGATGGACGAGGCCAAGCTTCATGGCTCGGGCGCGGTTGATCACATCGCCTTGATGACCACAGGGCTTGCGCAAATGCTGACGCATCTCAAGCAATTGGGCGTGCCTTGCCGCGAGCGCACTGTTCCGGCAATCCACCTGCATCAGGTGTTTGTGGATGACCCCAGCGGCATTGTGATTGAGCTCAACTACCCGGCGGCTGAGAAAGAGGCAATCACGCAGGTGAAGGCCTGATGGCTTCAATCACGGTTGTCGGCGGTTCATTGGGCGGCTTGATGGCCGCCAATATGCTGCTGCGCGCAGGGCATGCCGTGACCGTACTTGAAAAGGCGACTGGTTCGCTGGATGGACGCGGTGCGGGCATCGTCACGCACCGCCCGCTTATGGTTGCCTTGGCGCGTTGCGGCATCGCGCCTGCTACGGCTTTGGGTGTCTCGGTGCAAGAGCGTGTTGTGCTGGGTGCTGACGGTCAAGTTGTTGCGCGTGCCACCTTGCCACAGGTGCTCACGTCGTGGAGCCGCTTGTATGCCTTGCTGCGCGAGGCGCTGCCTGACGCGTGTTATGCGCAAGCCGCTTCGGTCATTGATGTGCAGCAAACCCCTTCCAAGGTGACCGTACATTGCGCCGACGGCCGCACTTTCACGTCAGATCTGTTAATCGTATCGGACGGCATTCGCTCAACTGTGCGCAACCAATTGGCCCCAGCGGTGGAAGTGAACTACGCAGGCTACGTGGCTTGGCGCGGCGTGTGTGATGAGGCTGTGCTGTCACAACGAACCCTCAGCACGGTGTTCAACACTTTCGGCTTCGGTCTGCCGCAAGGCGAGCAGTTAATTGGCTACCCCGTGGCTGGCGCGGGCAACTCGGTGCAGCCGGGTGCGCGCCGTTTTAACTTTGTGTGGTACCGCCCCGCACCTGATGATGGCGCGCTGCAAGCGCTCATGACGGATGCGGATGGAACCCATCACGCCCAGGGTTTGCCACCGCACAAAGTCTCGTGGAAGCACTTAGCACATGTGCGCCAAGCAGCGCGAGAAACTCTGGCGCCGCAGTTCGCTGAAATTCTTGAAAAAACGGCACAGCCTTTTCTACAGCCCATCTACGATTGCAGCAGCAAGCAGATTGCCTTTGGGCGCATCGCTTTGATGGGCGATGCCGCATTTGTGGCCCGCCCGCACGTCGGCATGGGTGTCACCAAAGCGGCGCAGGATGCTGTTGCACTGGCCGACTGTGTCGAGAAATTCCGCGCAATACCCGAGGCGCTGCAATACTATCAATCGCAGCGGCTGGCGGCTGGACAATCGGTCGTTCAGCGTTCCCGCCAGCTTGGTGCCTACATGCAGTCGAGCTGCGATGCAACCCGCACCTTGCAGCGCAGCGCGGTGGATGTCATGATGCAAACCGCCATTGACCTGTCGCCCGCGCAAAGTGAGCGTGATGCCGTTCTGGTTTGATTCCGACAGTTCAAATACGTCACTCATAGCCGCTAATCTTTCCCCGTTTCATTGCGTTCCAATAACTTTTAACTCCTGGAGATCACTGTGAACCCCATCATCACCGCCAGCCATCCCCGTCGCCGGTCTCTCATCCTCGCTGGCGGCGCCGCAGCCCTTCCATCCGCTTGGATGGGTGTTGCCCGAGCGCAGACCAGCACCATCAAAATCGGCTTCCCGGTGCCGCTCACCGGCGCATTTTCGGCAGAGGCGCAAGACCAAGTGCGCGCTGCGGAGTTGGCGGTCAAGGAATTCAATGAGACCGGTGGTTTCAACGGCATGAAGGCCGAGCTGCTGGTGCGTGATGACAAGCTCAACCCCGGCGAGGCGGCCACCCGCACGCTGGAGTTGATCGAGAAAGACAAGGTGAATTTTGTCGTGGG
>JANNFW010000319.1:0-2320 GCA_031380235.1 Rhodoferax sp.
CGTAGAACTCGCGGGCGCGCAAGTCAGTCAAAAGGCCCAATTTTTCGATGGTGCGCTTGAAGCGGCGAAGAGCGACGTCAAACGGCTCGTTTTCTTTGATACGGACGGTTGTCATTAATTAAAAAGTTTCCGAAATTGTGCAGAAATCAGGGTTTGGAAGATCAGGCCAAATCATGACATTACTGCGGTGTTCCCCCACTCAATGGTGATCAGGCAGTGGGGGTTTGCCAGCAAAGCCTTGTATTATAGCGTTTTCTCGAATGTATTCAACCAACAATGCTTGACTTCAAACCGTGCGCGCAGGCAAATGCGCTGGCCCAGGCCCACTGAAAGTTGTAGCCACCCAGCCAGCCTGTGACATCCACCACTTCACCAATGAAATACAGGCCCGGCTGGCGCGATTCCATGGTTTGGCTGGACAGCTCGCGCGTGTCGATGCCGCCTGCGGTAACCTCAGCTTTTTTGTAGCCCTCGGAACCCGTGGGCGTAAGCTCCCAGCGGGATAGTTTTTCGGCCAGTGCTTTCAGGGCTTTGTCGGTTGCTTCGTTGACGGGGCGTTGCAAGGCGGGGTCTTGCGACGCCCACGCATCTGCCAGGCGTGTGGGCAGCAGGCTGGCGAGTTCGGTGGCGACCCGTTTGCGAGAGCTGGACTTGGCGTGTTCCAGGTGATCCAGCACGTCAAGTCCCGGTGCCAGATTGAGCCGAATTGGCGTGTTGTCTTGCCAGAAACTCGATATCTGCAACACCGCCGGACCGCTCAAGCCGCGATGGGTGAACAGCAAGTCTTCGTTGAATATGGTTTTCGACTTTTTGGAGCCCGTTTCAATCTGCACCGGCAGCGACAGACCCGACAGCGACGCATAAGGCGCCCACGCGGCCCCATCGAAGGTGAGCGGCACCAGGGCCGCGCGGGGCTCGATCAGGTTCAGGCCAAACTGGCGCGCGATACGGTAGCCAAAATCAGTCGCGCCGATCTTGGGGATCGACAGGCCACCGGTGGCGATGACGACAGCGTTCGCTTGCACCGCGCCGCGATCCGTTTGAATCTCATAGCGGCTAGCCGAGGTCTGCGAGTCGGATCGAGCGCTGATTGACTTCACCCCACACGGCTGCCAGCTCGCGACATCGCCCGCATGACACTCGACCAGCAGCATGTTGATGAGGTCTTCAGCAGATCGGTCGCAAAACAGTTGACCCTTGTGCTTCTCATGAAACGCAATGCCGTGGCGCGTCATCAATTCGATGAAATGCTGCGGCGTGTAGTTGGCTAATGCGGAGCGGCAAAACTTGGGGTTGTCACCCAAGAAATTGGCGGCGCTCACGTCACGGTTGGTGAAATTGGCCCGCCCGCCGCCAGAAATACGGATTTTTTCAGCGACTTTTTCACTGTGGTCGATGACCAGGACTTTCAAGCCTAACTGGCCGGCCACGCCCGCGCAAAACAGCCCAGCCGCGCCCACACCAACAATGGCAACATCAAAAGAATTCATGGCACGCAGTGTGCCCGAATCAATTTGCTGCGCGAGCCTGACGCTTGTCCTGTTGCACCACCTGAACGCCTCTGATCACATCGCCCACCACCAACACCGCCGGGCTACCCAGCCCCTCACGCGCAACCGCGCTGGCCAGGTCGTCCAGCGTGGTGGTGATATGGCGCTGATCTGGCAGCGTCGCGTTTTGGATGATGGCTACGGGCGTGCCAGCGGGCAGGCCCGTTAGCAGCTCGGCTTGGATGCGCTGCACAGCACTGACACCCATGTAGATGACCAAGGTCAGTTTGGCTTTGGCGGCTGCGGCTGCCAGGGCTTGCCAGTCGGTGCCGTCGTCATCACGTTTTGCATGCCCGGTGACAAACACCACGCCGTGCGCATGCTCACGGTGCGTGAGCGGCACGTTCAGGCTGGTGACGGCTGCAAGGCCCGAGGTGATGCCGTTGATCACTGAAACTTGAACACCTGATGCCTGCAAGTGCTCTACCTCTTCGCCGCCGCGTCCAAAAATAAACGGGTCACCGCCTTTGAGGCGCACCACGTTTTCACCCTCGCGCGCCGCCATCACCATCAGCTTTTCGATGAAAGCCTGTGGCGTAGATTTACAGCCGCCGCGCTTGCCCACGTACACGATGCGCGCGCCTGGGCTGGCGTAGCTTTTCACGATCTCTTCATTCACCAAATCGTCGACCAGCAGCACGGTGGCGGCTTGGATGGCCTTGATGGCTTTGAGCGTGAGCAGCTCGGGGTCGCCGGGGCCTGCACCCACGAGGGTGCATTGTCCATTCGCCACCAGGGTTACTTTTCCGTTGTTCATAGTTGTTTGGACA
>JANNFW010000335.1:0-5844 GCA_031380235.1 Rhodoferax sp.
TGAGCCCCCACGCTGGTCACTGCGTGTACTGCGCTGCCCCCCGAGGGGGCGCATTTTTTCTAGGGGCGGCCCGTCGAAAAAACTCTCGCTCTCGCTCTCACTCTCAGCGCGGCGCAGCCATTCTGATGGCGATGTTGACCGTCACACTGGTTGCGTCCCTTGCAGCAGCGGCGTTGTGGCAGCAGTGGCGCAGCATCGAGGTGGAAGCCGCACAGCGGGCGCGGGTGCAATCGTCGTGGATCTTGGTGGGTGCGCTGGATTGGGCGCGGTTGATCTTGCGGGAGGATGCGCGCTCGGGCGGGCCGGATCACCTGGCGGAACCCTGGGCCGTGCCACTGGAAGAAGCGCGCCTGGCGACGTTTTTCGCCACCGACAGCAACGCGGCTGAGCAAGCCGACGATGTCCAGCAGTCCTTCATCTCCGGCCAGATCACGGACATGCAGTCGCGTTTGAACGTGACCAACCTGATTGCCGAAGGCAAACCATCGGAGAACGATGTTCGCCAGTTCGCCAAGCTGTTTGACCTGTTGGGACTGAGCGATGCCGAGCTGCAGCGTCTGGTCGAAAACATGCGGTTTGCGCTGGATACCAGTGTGGACAACCGCTCTGGCAGCCAGGCACCGCTGGTGGCGCAGCGGGTGGAGCAGTTGGTTTGGATGGGTTTGTCGCCGCAAGCGGTCGTGGTAATAACGCCCTTCGTCGCGATTTTGCCCAAGCGCACCTTGATCAACCTCAACACGGCACCCACTGAAGTCATTTACGCCAGCATCGACACGATGGATCTTGCCGGTGCACGGCAATTTGTCTCCGCCCGTGCCACCAGCCAGTTGCGCACGGTGGGCGATGCCAGAAAGCTCCTTGGCGCCCGAGGTGAAGAGGTCACAGATGGGCGCTTTGGCGTGAATTCCGGTTTCTTTGAGGTGCGCGGACGGTTGCGGCTGGATCAAACCATGGTGCTGGAGCGCTCCTTGGTTCAGCGCGACGGTCTGGATGTGAAGACGCTTTGGCGCGAGCGCTTTGCAGCCCAAGTCGAGGCAGGAAAAGGCGGCTAAAGCCCTTCCCTACAATCGCCGTAGAAACTTGACCATGACGCAACTGATCATTACTTTGCCGCTGGAATTGCCGCAGGCCTCTTCGCTGATGGACTACGTTCTGTCGCCCGATGGACGCTCCATGGCCAGCCATTCGAGAGCGGCATCTGCACTGCTGCCCCAGCCCAGCAATGCCGAGGTGGTTGCCGTGGTGCCCGCACAAGCGCTGTCGTGGCACGAGGTGCAATTGCCCAAGGGGCTGCTGTCAAAGGGCTTTCTGTCCGAATCCGGCTCGCCGCGCCTGCGCGCGGTCCTGGAGGGGCTGCTGGAAGAGCGCCTGCTTGATGACCCCAGTCAATTGCACTTCGCGCTCGCGCCCAATGCGCGCGATGGCGAGCCGCTGTGGGTCGCGGCCTGCGACCGCACCTGGCTGCGCGGCTGGCTGCAAGTGCTCGAGGCCAACCGACATGCCGTGTCGCGCATCGTGCCTGAATTCGCGCCGGGCGATCCGCGGGCGATGGGCGCGGGCAGTGAGCCCGGCGCAAGCGGCGCTGGCGCAGACGTGCTTCATGTGATCGGCACGCCGCAACAGGCCTCCATCGTTTTTTCGCCCATCAGTCAGGCGAATGAATCTGCAGAAAAGGCGGCGCTTTCAGTGTTGCCGCTTTCTGCCAGCAGTGTGTTGCTGGCCAACTGGCCTGACACCTCAGCCGTGATGGCCGAGCCCGCTTTGGCTGCGCTGGCTGAAGGCCTGTTTAAGCGGCGGGTCGACTTGCAACAGAATACCGAACGCTGGCTGCGTGCCAGCCAATCGAGCTGGGACTTGGCCCAGTTTGACTTGCAGAACAACAGCCGCAGCCGCTCCTGGAAGCGCGTGACAACGCTCACGGGCAACCTGCTGCGCGCACCCCGCTGGCGAGCGGCGCGCTGGGCAACGGCTGGCTTGGTGGTGGTCAATCTGGCCGGGCTGAACGCCTGGGCCTGGTCTGAGCGCAGCAGCGTGGAGGCCAAACGCGTGGCGGTCAAAGAAGTGCTGACCAGCACCTTCCCGCAAGTCAAAGTGGTGGTGGATGCACCGGTGCAGATGGCGCGCGAGCTGGCCTTGCTGCGCCAAGCAGCGGGGGGTACATCGAACACCGACTTTGACAGCCTGTTGGCCGCGGTAGGCGGCTTGGGCGCAAGTGGCACGACACCCTCAAACATCGACTACGCAGCCAATGAAATACGTGTCAAAGGCATGGGCCTGAACGCCGAGCAAGTTGCCCAGGCGGCAGCGCCATTGAAGCGCCAGGGCCTGTACGCCAGCGTGCAGGGCGACAGCCTGGTGATCAACGCCAAGCCAACACCATGAGCACGAGCATAAACACGAGCATGAGCGCCAACCCACCCCTGCGTGCCAACTCCGCTGCACTCAACGGCCTGAAAAACCAGCTCCGGTTGCGCCAACGCTGGGAGGCATTGGGCGCACGTGAACAGCGCCTGGTGCTGGGGGCTGCCGTGGTGGTGGTCGCCGCACTGCTGTGGTGGGTTGCGTTGGGGCCAGCCCTGACAACTTTGCGGCTGGCAAAAGATCAGCACCCCCAGCTTGATGCGCAACTGCAGCAAATGCAAAGCTTCAAAGCGCAGGCAACCGCCCTGGCCGCCATGCCCAAAGTGTCGGTTGACGAGTCGCGGCGCGCCCTTGAATCCAGCCTGAAGCAAACACTGGCCACCAGTGCGCAGATGGTGATGGTGGGTAACCGCGCAACGGTCACGTTAAAAGGCGCTTCCCCCGATGCATTGGCGCAGTGGCTGCTGCAAGCGCGCATCAATGCACGCGCGGTGCCAACCGAGGTACGCCTGGTGAAGGCGGCTGCCGCCAGCCCAACGCCGGGAGGTTCGCCTGCGGCCTCCGCAGCCAACCCAGTTCGCTGGGATGGCACCGTGGTGCTCACCCTGCCCGAGCGCTAGGCCTGGATAGATTCCCATGGGCAAAAGATCAGATTCCTCCTCGCATTCGCCTTCAGCGTCGGCCTCTGCTTGGGGCTGGGCTATCAGTGGGGTGGTCTTTGGCGCGTTGCTCGCAAGCTTGATATTCGCGCCCGCACGCTGGCTGGCCGCCTTGATCACCCAAGCCAGCCAGGGCCACGTCTTGCTGACGAATGCACGTGGCACTGTTTGGGACGGCTCGGCTCAATTGCTGCTGGCGGGCGGGTCCAGCAGCATCGGTAGCGTTGCTCTGCCGGGGAAGATTGACTGGCGCTTGCGGCCTGCGTTGGATCAGACGAACGTCTACATTAGCGCCGACATCACTGCCAGCTGCTGTATGACGCAGGCACTGCGGGTATCAGCCTGGCCTGGCTGGAGCGGCGCACGTGTCGTGCTGAACGATCACACCTCCAATTGGCCAGCAGGCGTGCTGGCGGGCCTGGGCACGCCGTGGAACACGATCCAGGCCCAAGGAACCTTGGCAATATCGTCCAAAGCACTCACCTTGGAATGGGCCGCTGGCCGCCTCACCCTGGCGGGGCGCTTGCAAGTGGATGCGCAGGACGTGGCATCGCGCCTGTCGACGTTGAAGCCAATGGGCAGCTATCGACTAACGCTCAACGGCGGTTCCGTCAACACCTTGCAACTTGAAACGCTTCAAGGTAGCCTGCAGCTCAGTGGCAGCGGACAATGGGTCGGTGGCAAGCTGCGCTTTGATGGCCTGGCCAGCGCAGTGCCCGAGCGCCAGGACGCGCTGTCGAACCTCTTGAACATCATTGGACGGCGCGATGGTGCACGTGCCATCATTAAAGTGGGTTAGTTCCACAGGTATCGCACGCAATCCCCGCAAGAAATCACATGAGAATCCGCATGAAAAGCCTTCACGTCACCGCCCCTCGCTGGGGTCTCTTTACGGTGCTTTACCCGGTGCTTTGGAGCATCAGCCTGCTGGCATCCACCGCGTTAGCCCAGCAAATCATCCCGATCAACCCCGTACCGGCTTTGCCCGCCGCGCCCATGGGCCAGCCCGCACAACCGCCCGCACCACCTGTTTCGCCGCAGTTTCAACTACCACCCCAATTCCAGCAGGCCCAGCCCCAAACCCAGGCACAACCCCAAACCCTAATTGGCACGCCGCGCAGGGGCGAGCCCATCACGCTGAACTTTGTCAACGCTGAAATCGATGCGGTGGCCCGCACCATGGCCACCATCACCGGACGCAATGTGGTGGTTGACCCGCGGGTGAAGGGCGTGATGACGCTGATCACCGAGCGTGCTGTAACGCCCAGCGTTGCCTACAACCAGTTTTTGGCCACGCTGCGCCTGCAAGGCTTCACCGTGGTGGAGGCGGGCGGGCTCGACAAGGTGATTCCCGAAGCCGATGCCAAGCTGCAAAGTGCCACCGTCACCGTCGGCACCGCCGCCACCAGCCCGGTGGGCAACCAGATCATCACGCAGATTTTTCGGCTTAACTACGAGTCTGCCAACAACCTGGTGGCCATTCTTCGCCCGCTAATCAGCCCCAACAACACCATCAACGTCAACCCCGGCAACAACTCGCTGGTGATCACCGACTACGCGGACAACCTGCGCCGCCTGGGCCGCATCATCGCCGCGATGGATGTGGCCAACGCGACTGACATCGAAATCATCCCGCTCAAGCACGCCATTGCGGCAGATCTGGCACCGCTGGTTTTGCGCTTGATGGATTCCGCCCCCGGTGCAGCAGGCGGCGTGCCGGGGCAGGCGGCAGACAGTTCGTTCAGAACCACGCTGCTGGCTGAGTCGCGCTCCAACTCCCTGATACTGCGTGCGGCCAACCCGGCGCGTGTGGCGCTGGTCAAATCACTGGTTGAAAAGCTTGACCGATCCGTCGACACTGCCGCCAATGGCGCATCAGGCAATATTTACGTTGTCTACCTGAAAAATGCCGAGGCCACCAAGCTCGCTGTGACGTTGCGCGCCGCAGTCAGTGGCGAGGCCACACGCGCCACATCAGCGCCAACCGCTCCTACCCCCGGTGTTGGTGCGGTGCGCCCGCCCAACCAGCCACTGGGTCAATCCGCCGAGCCCTCCACGGGTGGGCAAATCCAGGCCGATCCGTCGACTAACTCGCTCATCATCACCGCCAGCGAGCCACAATACCGGCAGATTCGCGCCGTGATTGACCGGCTGGACGTACGCCGCGCACAAGTTTATGTGGAGAGCCTGATCGCCGAGGTCAACGCCGACAAGGCGGCCGAGTTCGGCATCCAGTGGCAAGGGCCGCTGGGCCAGAGCGGCGATGCTGCCATTGGCCTGTTGGGCACCAACTTTCGCATCGGCGGGCAGAACATCATCTCGCTCGCCGCAGGGGCCGGCACGGTGGCGCCCAGCGCGGGGCTGAATTTTGGCGTGATCAACCAAACCTCTGGCGCGGGCGGCAACGGCATTTACGTGCTGGGGTTCCTCGCGCGCTTCCTGCAAGCCAATGGCGACGGCAATATTTTGTCCACGCCCAATCTGCTCACGCTGGACAACGAAGAGGCCAAGATCGTCATCGGCCAAAACGTGCCCTTCATCACCGGCCAGTTCACCAACGCGGGCGGCAACAGCAATACGGTCAACCCGTTTCAAACCATCGAGCGCAAAGACGTGGGCATCACGCTCAAAGTCAAGCCGCAGATCAGCGAGAACGGCACGGTGCGCCTGACCATCTCCCAAGAAGTCTCCACCGTGCAAGCCTCCACGCTCAACGCTGCCTCGGGGCCCACCACCAACAAGCGCTCGATCGACACCAATGTGCTGGTGCAGGATGGCTCCATCGTCGTGCTGGGTGGCCTGCTGTCCGACGAGTATTCCGGCA
>JANNFW010000366.1:0-1753 GCA_031380235.1 Rhodoferax sp.
GGTCAGCCGCAGCGGCACCCACTCGTCGTCAAGTTGGTACCTGATTGCCACCACCCCGCTGGGCAAGCGATGGGAATCTCATTTCTTGAAGGTGCAGCCACTCGGGCGCATGGGTGGATGGCTGATGCGCATGGTTCTGAAGAAACACCCAACCCATTCGGCTGCGGCGCTCGGTGACGATTTTGGATCCCGCTACGCGATCATCGACGAAGGCATCTTGCGGTCAGGCTGGATGAACGACGCCGTGCGCCAGACCATTCGCGATTTCTATGAAAATCCGGCGTTGTCGAAACTGACTTCCTTCGCAGTGCTGGAGGCCAGCGCAGGACGGCTAAGCCAGCAGATGCTCGCGCCAGACAAGTTATCGGCCGATGACTACAAGACAATGCTGACATGCCAGGCGGCGTTGGCAGATGCACTGGATGCTGCGGCGCGGCGGTCAGAGCAGTTTTAGCCCAATTTGAGATCAAAATTAACCTGGGAGTTCATTTTTTTCTAAAAGCGCCTGGTTTCGATCAAATTATAAATAAATCAGGCCTCTAGCTCTCAAATCATATGCATGATAAGCTATACATAATATAGCAAATAACTTTACTTGAAACTTCACTTGACTATCGATTTCCTAAGTGCTGAATAGTGATTGGCACGTTCCTCGTTGCCCTTGGCGCGGTACAGCGTCTCCAGTTCCTCAAACACGTAGGGGTCAGGCTCATTCGCGGCGGCGCATTCCTTCTCCAGCCGCAATTGAATTTCCAGCGAGTCATCGATGCGGTTCATCGCACGCAGCGTCCAGGCCACCATCCAGTGAGCGACGCGGATACGGCCTAAGTCGTCGCCTTGCTCGCGAATGGCCAGGGCCTGTTTGAACTGTACCAACGCCTCGTCAAACCGACCCAGGCCGTGCAGCGCCATCCCCAAGTTGTTGCGAATCGACCCCTCCCATCGCCGCGCAGCGGGCTGGTTTGAGGCAACTGACACGATCAGCGCCTCCTGTGCCCATTTCAACTGGTCAGCGGGCGCTTTGTCGATGAAGGCAAACATGTGAATCGCATCAATCGCCAAGGCATCCAGCTTGCCCGACTTGGCGATGGCCAGCGCCTCGGTGTAAGCCGCACGTGCAGCAACTTTGGCAGCATCCGTCAGCAGCTCGCGTGGATGCGTTGCGGAGGCGTAGGTGCGGCCCAGCTCCAGCGCATAGCGTGCGCGCGCCTCAGGTCCCGCAGTTTTGATTTGCGGCTCGATGGCGGTCAACACTGCCTGCGCTTTGACAAAGTCTTTGCGCAGCCCGTGTGTACGCGCAATCTGCGTCTGCAGGATTAGCGCATCGTCGCCTTTTGCGGTTTCAAGTGCGGTGCGAAACCGCTGCTCGCTCAACTCGGGTTTGCTGAAGTCCCAAAGCGGTGTCAGGTCAATGGCCATGGCGTGGTGTGTGGTGCTTGCGATGAAAAGCAGACTGGCTAGGAGGCGTTTCATGGGATTAAATATACAAGACCTGTCGCTACATTAGGTGAAAACCCGAGTTCGTGGCATAATCTGAGGCGCGCTAGAAAAAGCGCATATTTGCACATCTCCCCTCACACAAATGGGCTTTGGCAGCAGGTTCAATCAGAAGCTGCGCACAACAAGTCCCAAGCGCTGAATGACTCACCACCCTGAGTCGGGCGCAGGTTCCGTTTGATGGTTGATGTTTTTTAACCATTGACGGAGCGACCAGCACCGCTGGCACTCGCGTGTGAGATTGAAATAAATGACT
>JANNFW010000387.1:0-1560 GCA_031380235.1 Rhodoferax sp.
GAGGATCAACTCATCACGTTGCCGGGTGGTGCGCCGGTTGTGGAGCGCTTCAGTGACGTGCTGCTGGGCGCGGGCTTGAGTTGGAACCCCCGTTGGTCGTTGGACTCCACGGTTCAGTTCAACCCCAAGACTGAAAAATCGACCCGCGCCACCCTCGGCGCTCGCTACAGCCCCGGCAACTACCGAGTTGTCACCGCAGCCTACCGCTTCCAGCGCGATTCAAGCGAACAGCTTGATATCGGCTGGCAATGGCCTCTGAACGACCTGTGGGGTGACAAGGGGCAAAACCTCGGGGAAGGACGCGGCTTGGGTGAAGGACATTGGTACAGCGTGGGCCGCCTGAACTTCAGCTTGGCAGACCGCAAGCTGGTCGATGCGGTGATTGGCCTGGAGTACGACGCAGGTTGCTGGTTGGCCCGCTTTGTCGTCGAGCAACTGCAAACCAGCCTGGCATCAGCCAACCAACGCATCATGTTTCAGCTGGAGTTTGTAGGTTTTGCCCGCGTCGGCGCCAACCCCTTGAAGTCACTCAAGGATAATATCCCGCGCTACCAATATTTGCGCGAGCAAACCAGCACGCCCAGCCGCTTCAGCAATTACGATTGACACACCATGATTTTTCGCGTTTTGGCAATCGCCGCCCTCTTTTCCGCCCTGGCCCCGCTCAGTGCGCAGGCCCAGGGTCTCAAGCCACTGCAAGCGCAGGCGCTGACCTCGCCGCGCGTCGGCGCAGACCGCCCCCAGCAGGCGGACTTCATCGTCGCCATTGTCAACTCCGAGCCCATCACCAATGGCGAAGTTCGCATTGAAGCCGCGCGCCTTGCTCAGCAGCTGGCGCAAGCACGCAGGCCCCAGCCCAGCCCCGCTGAGCTCTCACGCGTGGTGCTGGAGCGCATGATCAGCGACAAGTCGCAGGTGCAACTGGCCCGCGAAATGGGCCTGCGCGTGGACGAGACCATGGTGGATCAGGCCGAGCAGGGTGTGGCGCAGCAAAACCGCATCAATGTTCAGGAGCTGCGCAAGCGCCTTGCAGCAGATGGCTTGAGCCTGGCCCAGTTTCGCAGCCAGTTGCGCGATCAACTGCTGCTGTCGCGCATACGCGAGCGTGAGGTCGATGGCCGTGTGCGTGTGACCGATGCTGAGGTCGATCAATTCATGCGCGATGAGCAGCTCAGCAGCAGCACGGCACCACAAGAAATCAACGTCGCGCAAATTCTGGTGGCGGTGCCTGAGTCGGCCACGCCTCAACAAGTGGCAGCACTTCAGGCCAAAGCGCAGAGCGTGCTGACCCGAGCACGCGCTAACGAGGACTTCGGCAAACTGGCACGCGAGATGTCCGACGCGCCCGACCGCGCCAGCGGCGGCCAAATGGGCCTGCGCTCGCCAGACCGCTTGCCCCCGCTCTTCAGCGATGCGACCAAAAATCTCAACGAAGGTGCAGTCACCGACGTGCTTCGCTCCGGCGCAGGCTTTCACATTTTGAAGGTGATTGAGAAGCGCGCACCCGGCGTTGCAATGGTCACGCAAAACCGCTCGCGCCATATTTTGCTGCGCTCCACC
>JANNFW010000397.1:0-2137 GCA_031380235.1 Rhodoferax sp.
ATTCACTGGACCTCAATCACCCAGCACCGAGCACAAAAGTACTCGGCTGGTGCCGTCGCAGTGCGAGGTGCCGGTGCTATTGGTTCGTTAGTCAAGTTGGAAAGACAATTAACTCTCAGGTTAATTTTTGAGAAAAAAGCCGTTATTTCGTTAAATTAATGATTAAATAGCTCTCTAGCTCTCGTATAAATTGCATAAACAGCTATGTAAATTATAGCAATTGAATGGGCCTGTCAATCGTCACCTGCCGCAACCAGCGGCTACAGGGGCGCATCGCAGACAAGCGGCTCGGGTTTACCCGCGCTTCTCTTAGAACTCAGTCTCTAGAAATCACCTGGTTACACACAGAGAACGCGATTTCCTGCAAAATAGCACGGTCGTTCTTTTTTCCCCCATCGCTCACTACCTTTTGCCCATGTCCGCCACCAATCTGCCAGTGCAAACCGCCAAGCCCGCCGCCAGCGAGCCTGCGCGCGCCATGCTCAAGGGCCAGCAAACGAAGCAGGTGATCGTGGACGCGGCCTTGGGGTTGGCCACACAGATTGGGCTGGAGGGCTTGAGCATCGGGGTGCTGGCTGAGGTTACGCACATGAGCAAATCGGGCGTGTTTGCGCACTTTGGCTCACGTGAGGAGCTGCAAATCTCCGTGATTCGCGAGTATTTCAACCGCTTTGAGCAGGAAGTGTTTGTGCCCGCCATGCGCGAGCCCCAAGGCCTGCCGCGCCTGCAAGCGCTGTTTGCCAACTGGATGAAGCGCGTGGCGGTGGAGATTCAATCCGGCTGCATTTTCATCAGCGGCGCGGTGGAGTTTGACGACCGCAGCGGCCCGGTGCATGACGCGCTGGCCAGCTCGGTCAAAACCTGGTTGCAGGCGGTGCACCGCACGGTCGTTCAGGCCAAGGCCTGCGGCCACTTGGATGAAAACGCGAACGAGCAGCAAATCGCCTTCGAGATTCACGGCCTGATCCTCGCGCTGCATTACGAGGCGCGATTCCTCAAATACCCCGGCTCGATTGACCGCGCCGTGCAGGGCTTTAACAACATCGTGGCGCGCAGCAGCACTCAAGCCTGACACCGTTACGACTGACATCAATACACCTGATATTCAATTTCAATGTTCAATTTCATCGAGGACTAGACCATGCCCACCTACACGCCCCCTCTGCGCGACATGCAATTTGTGATGCACGAATTGTTCAATGTCGTTGCAGACTTCAAAGCCATGCCCAAGCACGCCGACATCGATGCCGACACCATCAACGCTGTGCTGGAAGAGGCCGGCAAGTTCGCCACCGAAGTCGCACTGCCGATCAACATCAGCGGCGACACCGAGGGCTGCAAACATGACAAGGTGACTCATGAAGTCACCACGCCCGTGGGCTTTAAGGCTGCCTACAAGCAGTTTGTCGCCGGTGGCTGGCCTGCCTTGAGCTGCGACCCAGCCTTTGGTGGCCAAGGCCTGCCGCTGGTGGTCAACCAGTGCTTTTACGAAATGCTCAACAGCACCAACCAGGCGTGGGCGATGTACCCCGGCCTCACGCACGGTGCCTACGCGTCGCTGCACACCTACGGTACGCCCGAGCAGCAGCAAACCTACCTCCACAAAATGACCAGCGGCGAGTGGACCGGCACCATGTGCCTGACCGAACCGCATTGCGGCACCGACTTAGGTCTGATGCGAACCAAGGCCGAGGCTTTGGCCGATGGAACTTACAAAATCACCGGGAACAAGATCTTCATCAGCGCGGGTGAGCACGACATGGCAGACAACATCATCCACCTGGTGCTGGCCCGCCTCACCGATGCGCCTCCCGGCATAAAAGGTGTCAGCCTGTTTATCGTACCCAAGTTTCACGTCAACAAAGACGGCACTTTGGGTGCGCGCAACGGCATCTATTGCGGTGGCATCGAGCACAAGATGGGCATCCATGGCAACGCCACAGCGCAGATCGTGATTGACGGAGCCATCGGCACGCTGGTGGGTCAGCCCAACAAGGGCATGCAGGCCATGTTTGTCATGATGAACGCCGCGCGCCTGGGCGTGGGCAACCAGTCGCTCGGCTTGACCGAAATGGCCTACCAAAATGCGCTGGCCTACGCCAAAGACCGCATCCAGATGCGTTCATTGAGCGGCCCC
>JANNFW010000409.1:0-8371 GCA_031380235.1 Rhodoferax sp.
TTTGAAGACCTGTCCATCGTCAGCGCGCCGTACGAGGTGGATGGCCAGGTCGTCGGCACATTGGGCGTGATCGGCCCCACCCGCATGGCCTATGACCGCATGATTCAGATTGTGGACATCACCTCCAAGCTGGTCAGCAACGCGCTGAGCCACCAGCGATAGCTTCCCACCCGCCCGTACAATCGATAGCTGGGGGGCGTTAGCTCAGTTGGTTAGAGCAGAGGACTCATAATCCTTTGGTCGAGTGTTCAAGTCACTCACGCCCTACCACTCCCCTTCTAGACTCAGCCCGCTTCGACATGCATCCGGCACTCAACACGAGTCGGTCAGTTGCTATAACTTATATAGCTTATTATGCAATTAGTACGAGAGCTAGGCATCGATTTAATCAATAGTTTCAGTCAAAATGACTTTTGAGGCTCCCACAGACCTTATTTGGGTATATTTAGACCCATTTTTACTACTTTTGTGGTAAGATAGCGATCAGGAATCCGTTTTGCGGGATCTGTCAGTTAGGGCAGCCGCTTTTCACAAATCTCCCACGCGGGGCATCGGAGATTTGGCTCAGGACGCTTACGCAATTTCAGCCTAGCCGCGCGCCGGAGCCACCCGACGTGGCGTTTGGTCGCGTCTCACACCCCGGTTTGAATCTGATAGTAGGATGCGGATCATGAAAGATCGCCCGCACCGCAGCACCGCAGCTTTGATCGGTTTGATCGGCGCGTGCCTGGCCGCCGCGCTGCTCACGATGCTTTACACCCAGGGTCGGCTGCGGGTGCCGGGCTTGGCCAGCGCGAATGCTGCCGAACCACGGCGCTGCGCGCCCGGCCCGAATGTCAGCGGTGCGCCGCGCAGCATTGAGCAAGTTGTCGACCTGATCAACTCGCTGCCCAAGCCGGTCACTGTGGCCTGCTTCATCGAAAGCCTTGATGCTCCGCTGAAGGTCTTCGCCTCGAACAGCGTGGCAAGCCTGCAGCGGTCGAGCGGGCCAGAGGATCCGAGGTGGTTCATTTTCAGCCTGCCGTTGATCATGTCCGTCACCTCCGACGGTTCGGGTGCGAACCTGCTCGAAATGGGCGTGCTGCAGCCCGGCAACCGGCGCACGCTGCTGGGCGAGTTGCGCATGCCGATACAGACCCAGATCAAGCATGCGTTGCCCTACGACCGCATCAATGAAGACTTCGGTACCTCTTGCGGTTTCTTCTGCCACCAAAACGAGGAGCTTGACCCGCGCATTCCTTTTGCAAAAGCGTTCGTGTCGAAGTCCATCCGGGCCTCGCCAGACTCCGAAGTGACGCTCGACTCCCTGCGCGGCGTGCTTTCGCGTTGCAAGTCGCCCAGCGCAAGCCCTCGCTGCGAGCTGCTGACCGCGTTGCTGCTGACGGGACGTGGGCAGCGCGAAGATTTTCCTGCCGACATGCCAGTCGGCTTCTGACAACCCAACAAAGGAGACACACCCCATGAAACATCACGCAACCCACCCTCGATCATGGTTGGCCGCATTGGTTTTATCGGCGTCGGCGGCCATCACTTGGTTACCTGCACACGCGCAGATTGAGCTTGAAGTCGAGGGGTTTGCACCCAGTCGGCTTGCGCGCATTGCGCCTGCGATGAAAGGGCAAACCGAGATTGGCACGATACCGGGCGCGGTCACACTGATTGCGCGCAATGGCAAAGTGGTGCATTTCGAGACGCACGGTTTTCAGGATGCCGCCAAGACGCGGCCGATGCAGAAAGACAGTCTGTTCCGGCTGGCATCGATGACCAAGCCTATCGTCACCACGGTGGCGATGATGTTGGTTGAGCAGGGCAAGCTCAAACTGAATGACCCGCTCAGCCAATGGTTGCCGGAGCTTAAGGATCTGAAAGTCGAGACCACAGCGGGTGACGTGGCTTTGACCCGCCCGATTTGGGTGCAGGACGTGATGCGCCACACCGCAGGGTTTGTCTACGCGGGCTCCACCCGCTCGCCGCGCATCAAAAAAATGTACGACGACTTGAACATCGAATCGCGTGAGGTTGACATCACTGCTGAAGCGATGCTGAAAAACCTGGGTACGATTCCATTGGCCAACCAGCCCGGCACGGTGTGGGAGTATTCGATTGCGACCGATGTGCTGGGGCTGCTGATCGAGCGGGTTGAACAAAAGCCGCTGGACGCTGTGGTGAAAGAACTGCTGCTGGATCCGCTGGGAATGAAAGACACCACTTGGTGGGTGGACGATGCGAACCGGCCGCGCATGGCGGAGGCCTTTGGCAGTGACCCGCTCAACGCGTCCTCCTTGCGGGCGTACCGCCAATTCACCAACCCGCTGGGCAAAAGCTACTTCAAGGGCGGCGCGGGGCTGATCAGCACGGCGGCTGACTACCTTCGCTACGCGCAGATGATGGTCAACGGCGGTGAGTTGGACGGTAAACGCTACCTGTCGCGCAAAACCGTGGAGCTGATGCTGTCCAACCACATCGTCGGCATGGGCGGCACCACCATCGCCACCACCGGCCCAGGCTACGGCTTTGGCCTGGGGTTTGGCGTGCGTCTGGATGAGGGCATGGGCTGGACACCGGGCTCCAAGGGCGACGCGATGTGGGCGGGTGCATGGGGCACGAGTTTCTGGATCGACCCGAAAGAAAAGCTGGTGGGCATTTTGATGGCACAAGGCCCTTCCAGCCGCGTTCAAACACGCATGCTGTACAAGAGCCTGGTTTACGGCGCGCTGGTGAAATAGCCTGTGGTGACGGGAGATAGTAGGATGCGTGACATGAAAAATCACGCCTTGCTGCCCCGTCTCTTTGCGGCCACTCTCCTTTGCGGGATTGCTATCGCGCACGCGGCCACGATCACCGTGCAAGTGCAGGACGCGACTGGTAAACCGCTGACTGATGCTGTGGCGTATCTCGAATCTGCTCAGGCGAGCAAGGCAGTGGGTGCGCTCAAGCCCTCCAATCCCGTCGAAATCGCGCAGATTGCCAGGCAATTTGACCCGCGCGTGTCGGTGGTGCCGGTGGGCACAATGGTGAGCTTCCCCAACAAGGATGCGGTGCGGCATCACGTTTACTCGTTCTCGCCGGCCAAGACGTTTGAGCTCAAACTTTACAGCGGCACACCCGCCAACCCGGTGCAGTTTGACAAAGCGGGCGTGGCCGTGCTGGGCTGCAACATCCACGACAACATGGTCGCTTGGGTGGTGGTGGTGGACACGCCGTACTTCGGGCGCAGCGCTAAGGCGGGGCTGGTGAGCTTAAACAACGTGCCTGCGGGCAGCTACCGCCTGCGGGTTTGGCATCCGGGACTGGCGGTGGGCGCTGCCGCGCTGGATCAGGCGTTAACGGTGGAATCCGCCGACGCAAGCGTCGTCGTGCGCACCATAGCTGGCACGCAATGAGCTGGAAGGGCTTGACCCACAACTGGGGCTTATCCGCGCGCATCGTGGCATTTTCATTGCTGCTGCTGTTGCTGATTCAGGCAGCGGTGTTCAGCGTGATTCGCGTCAGCATCGACCAAAGCGCACGCCAGCAGATTGCGCAGGAGCTGCAAGTAGGTGAGCGCGTTTGGCGACGCCTGCTGGATCAAAACGCGCTCAAGCTAGCGCAGGGTGCGACGCTTTTGGCGGCTGATTTTGGCTTTCGCTCGGCGGTGAGCACAGGCGATGTGGACACCATCCGCTCCGCGTTGGACAACCACGGCGCGCGCATTGGGGCCACGGTAACAGCGCTGATCGACAATAGTTTGAATCTCACCGCCGTGGGCCAGGGCCAAAGCTCGCTGGCACGCGCGCCGGACGTGAAGCAGGCGGAGTTCAAGCAAATTTACCAACGCCTCGCGCGCGCACCGCAATCTGGCCAGATCGCGATGATCGACCAAGTACCGCATCAGTTCGTGATGGTGCAGGTGCGCGCGCCGACGCCCATCGGCTGGGTGCTAATGGGCTTTCCGATTGGCCAAGGCCTGCTCGATGAGATGCGTACGTTGTCCGAAATGCATGTAGCGCTGATTTCTGTGCGCTCGAATGCCGATTCGAACCTGCTGATGAGCACACTGCCCGCCAACGCTGCGCGAATCCTGAAGGAGTCGCGCAGCCCCGTTGCAGAGTTGTTGGTCGGCTCAGACACGCTGGTGGCGCTTGATGTCAAGCTGGACGCAGGGCCGGACGCCCTGCACACGTTGCTGCTACGCTCGTTTGACGAAGTAGTCGCCCCGTTTCGCCGCGCACAGTTTGCACTGGCCTGGATCACGGCGCTGGGTGTCATATTGTTTGGCATTGGCAGCGTTTTCCTGGCGCGCAGAGTCACGACGCCGCTGCGCTCCCTGGTCAGCGCGACCGAAAAATTGGGCAAGGGCGACTACACCACGCCGATGCAGCACATCGGCCGCAAAGACGAGATTGGTGGCCTGGCCACCGCCTTTGACCAAATGCGCGTGAGCATTGGCGCACAGCAAAGCGAGATTCGCCGCCTGGCCTATTGGGATCACCTCACCGGCCTGCCGAACCGGGCGCGCTTTCGCGAGGCTGCGCGAGAGGCAATCGAGCGCGCTCGCACGCGTGGCGATAAGCCTGCTGATCACCTGTCGATTGTGGTACTCGATCTAGACCGCTTCAAGCACGTCAACGATGCGCTGGGCTACACCTTTGGCGACAGCGTGCTGCAAGCTGTGGCCAAGCGCTTGGCGTTACACGACATGGGGCCAAACGATCTGCTGGCGCGCTTGGGTGGCAATGAGTTTGCGCTGCTGTTGAACCACACAGACAGCGCGGCCGCCTATCAATTTGCGCAACGCGTGGCCAGTTCGTTTGAAGAGCCACTGACGTTTGCCGACCAAAGCATCGACCTGAGCGCGGGTATCGGCATCGCCTGCTGGCCCGAGCATGCGGCGGATGCAGACACGCTTCTGGGTCTGGCTGAAGTGGCGATGTATGCCGCTAAAGCCAAAACGACGGGCGTTCAGATTTACCAGCCGTCGCTGGATTCATCCAGCACCCAGTCGCTGTCGCTGCTGACTGAATTGCGCCACGCGGTGGAGCACAACGAGTTGCGGCTTTACTTGCAGCCCAAAATCGAGTTGAACCTGTCTGCCGCAACCTCTGTGGAAGCACTGGTGCGCTGGCAGCACCCCACGCGCGGGCTGGTACCGCCGGTTGAGTTCATTCCGTTTGCCGAGCAGACCGGCTTTGTGCGCCAGTTGACGCTGTGGATTTTCAATGAGGCGGCCCGGGTTTGGCCCGAGCTGCAAAAAGTCGATCAGGCCTGCCAGATTGCGGTCAACCTGTCCACCCGCGACTTGATGGATCCGGCGCTGCCCGGCAACTTGCAGGCGATTTTGAAGACACACAACGTGCCTGCCAGTGGCTTCTGCCTGGAGATCACCGAGAGCGCCATCATGGACGACCCCCAGCGCGCCGAGGCCACGCTGAATCGCCTGAACGAATGCGGCTTCAAGCTGTCGATTGACGACTTTGGCACGGGCTACTCGTCGCTGGCGTACTTAAAGCGCTTGCCGGTGGATCAGCTCAAGATCGACAAATCGTTTGTGATGGCGATGGAAAAGGTTAAAGGCGATGCGGTGATCGTGCGCTCCACCATCGACCTGGCGCACAACTTGAGCCTGACCGTGGTGGCGGAGGGTGTCGAGAACGCCGTGGTCTACAACCTGCTGAAAAAACTCGGCTGTGACCAGGCGCAGGGCTACTTGATCAGCAAGCCCATGGCAGCCAATGAGTACGTGGCCTGGCGCGAGCGCTGGAACCACCAGCTGGACACAAATCGGCGCGAGTCGGGCTTGTCGATTCCAATCCCACTGTATTGATCGCACTGTTAAAAACTGATCCGCAGCGCTGCTGTCAAGCTGCGCTCGATGCTGCGCGTGGGCACGCCAAGCACGCTGCGTGCGGCACGATCGCTGTCCACCACCAACGCCTCTGACACCAGCGACAGCGACGGGCTAATTATCCAGTGATAGGCCAGCGCCAGCGCTTTACCGTCTTCAGAGTTGGCATCGGCGCGAATCACGTCCTCAGGGCGTTCACGCGCGTTGAACTGATCGACGCGCACGGCGACAGTGCCTGGCCCGAACGGATGGACAGCCAGCAGGTAGGCAGCGCTGTAATCCAAATTCACCGCATTGGGGCCCATCAGCGTATTGCCGCCAAGCCATTGCGCTGAAAATTCCCATTGACCCACACCTCGCAGGCGCAGGCTCACATGGTTGAACCGGGTACGCCAACTGTACTGGCCTGAGCGAATCACCAATGGGTCGCCTCGGTTGTCGTAATGCATCGCAGCCAACTCAAACCTTGTTTTCTCGGCGCTGTTGTAGGCGTAGTTGGCACCTACATAGAAACCCAGGCGGTCGTCAATTTCCCGAAACACGTTGATTGACCGGGTCTGGTCGGGCAGCTCGCCATTCGCGCGGAACACAGGCAAATCAGCCAGTGGCAGGCTCTCGCTCAAGCCGCTGACGCGGTCGCCCACCGACCATCCGCGCCAAGCCAACAGCGTGCCCAACGGGTCATTGCCCAAGAGCAGCGCGCCCGTCAAACCAAAATCGTGAGGTGACGCACTCAAGCGACCATTGCGACTGAAGTTGACCTCGATCCCCTTCGTGCGCAACTCCTCCCCGAGCCAACTGTTGATGGCTGAGCTGGACACCGTGTGCTCAGGTGTCCAGCCAATGTTGTCGTAACCCACCTCGAGGCTCGTCGCTGGAAAGAACGCCCCCACCCGCACCCGCGTTTTCCAAGGACTGCTGGGGACTGGATTCCAGGCAACCCAGACCTCATTCACATCGAGCAATCCACGGCGATCATCATTTGCGCTGAGCACCGCTGAAGCACTGAAGGCGGGGGCCAGGTCGCCGTCCACGCGAAGAACCGCCTGCCCCAACCTCAACGGGCTGGAGTTGCGGTCAAAGCGGGTCTTGTCCAGACCCGTATCCACCCAACTCCGCTCAGAATCGGTAGCGGTTAGACGCAAATCAAGCAAGCCGCGAATCTCCACCGCACGCGCTGTATCGACCCATGGAAGCGCGGTAACACCTGCGAAAACGCATCGACCAAGGAATTGAAAAAAGCTGTGGTTAACCCTGAAGTGCATCGGGCAAAAAGGTAGAAAAAGAGCTCAGTCGTGAATTATTGAAGCTTTCTGAATCTATCTGAAAAGAATTTTCGTATTCAAGCCCAGCAGCTCAAGTCGAGCCACCTCTTGAACTGCTGCCGATTCAAAACACGACCCTTTCAGCGGGGCTGGAGTCGGCTTGCTGTCGTAAATGGACAGATAAACAGACGATCGATCAACAACACTTCATGCAGGAGCCTGATTATGAAAATCTCAAGCCGGGGGCCGATCTTGGCTCTCAACACGCTGACCTTCGCAAGCCTTGCGGCACTGGCGACTTTGACCAGCGTTGCCATCACACCCGCCAACGCCTCCAGCCACCGAGAGGCACCCTTCATCACCACCCAGCCCAAGGTCGATGGCACCGACCTGTACCTCTTCAACAGCTACGAAACAGGCCGCGCAGATTACGTGACGGTGCTGGCCAACTACCAGCCACTGCAAGCCGCGTATGGCGGGCCGAATTACTTCAAGATGGATCCGAATGCACTGTATGAAATCCATATCGACAACAACGGCGACGCCAAGGAAGATCTGACGTTTCAGTTCCGCTTTCAAAACAATTTCAAAGGCATCACGCTGCCGATTGGTGGCCAAAGTATTGGCATTCCGCTGACGCAGGCAGGCCAGGTCAGCGCACCCAACGCGGCTGCGCTTAACGTGAATGAGAAGTTCTCGCTGACCCTCGTGCGCGGAGATCGGCGCACGGGTGCAGCCAATGCGGTGACCCAGGTGAGCACAGGAGCCACGCTGTTTGACAAGCCGTCTGACAACATCGGCACCAAGACCATCCCCAACTACCCGGCCTACGCGGCGCAACATATTCATGGCATCAACATTCCTGGCTGCGCCACGCCTGCGCGCGTATTCGTCGGTCAGCGACAGGAGGGTTTTGCCGTCAACCTGGGCGTGATTTTTGACTTGGTCAACGCGCCGGTTGCCGTCATCACCGATCCGACGCTGATCAACGCTGCGCCCAACGTGTTGGCCGATGCCAACGTCACCACACTCGCCCTGGAGATCCACAAAAGCTGCCTGCTCAACGCCGCTGGCACCGACCCGGTGATTGGCGCATGGACGACCGCCAGCGTGCGCCAAAGCCAGTTGGTCAACGCATCGCCTCCCACGGGCCACCAAACCACGGTGACTTATGGTGGCGGCTGGTCGCAGGTCTCGCGCCTGGGCATGCCCTTGGTCAATGAAGTGGTGATCGGTCTGGGTGACAAAGATAAGTTCAACGGCTCAGCCCCGCGCAATGACG
>JANNFW010000540.1:0-3467 GCA_031380235.1 Rhodoferax sp.
GGCAAGTGATCGGCGTGAAGTCGCGGTGCGCAATGTACTCGGGCCGCTTGTGGCGGCGAATATGGTTGCTGACCGCGCACAAGCTCAAGTAGACTGCCACGCGGTTGAAAGGCGATAGGTTGCTACCTGATGCATGCACCAAACACGAGTGAAACAAAATCATCGAGCCCGCCGGGCCTTTGGGCGAGACGATGCCGCCCCCGACGCTGTGACCGTCAGCGTCGTAAGTGCCTTTGCCACCCGCGCGCTGCACGAGCTGGCGAATGAGGTCGTTATCCACCGTCCACAGCGGATAGCTGGTGGTGGTGAGGTCGTGCTTGGCATCAACGACACCCTTTTTATGACTGCCGGGGATAAACATCAGCGGGCCATTGTGCTCGGTCACATCGTCCAGAAAGATCGCGATGTTCATGGCGCGTTCGGTCGGCATCATGTCGTCGTTGAGCCACGTGCCGTAGTCTTGGTGCCACTGCCACACGTCGCCTTCAAAGGCCATCTTGCCGTTGATTTTGAACTGGTGCATGTAGAGTTTTTCACCCAGCAAATCCTCCACCGGCTCGATCATGCGCGGGTGGCGCGCCAGGCGTGCGAAGGGCTCGCTGTACATGTGCGCTGCGAAGTTGGTGCGAACAGCGTCTTTGCCTTTTTCGCGCACGTTGACCTCTTCGCGGCGCTCATACAACTCGGGCACGGCGTTGTTGAGTTTTTGTGTCTCCTCGGGTGTGAACAGACCTGGAAAAAACAGGTAGCCGTCGCGCTCGAACTGGGTGCGTTGTTCAGGGGTCAGTTTCATGGGGTGTCTCCTCGGGTTTTGGTGTTCAATCCCTGCAATGCCTGTGTCAGCAGGCTGGCCAGGTTTAAGCCAGCATCTTCTCCATGCTGGCGGATCAGGGTCTCGGCCCTGTGTTCATTGCCCTCGCCAATGGCTTTGGTGATGGCTTCATGCTCGTCCCAGATCGATTCGCGCATGGTCGACACTTGCAGCACCGCGCCCATGGCACGGCGAATGTGCTGCCAGTGCAACTGCGCGCTCTGGGCGATCAACGGGTTGCCCGATGCGGCGTAAATGGCAGAGTGAAAAGCCTCGTCCGCAACCATCATGGCTTTGACGTTTTTGCCCCGCGCTGCACTGCGCCCTTGGCTGATCAGGCGCGGGTTCATCTGAAAACGCACCCGCGCCGCCAGCCGCGCAGCCAGCGCATCCAGCGCACTTCGCACCTGGTAAATCTCCACCAGCCGATCAACGTCAAGCGGCGCCACCAGCACGCCGCGCCCCGGCGCATCCAGCACAAAGCCGTCTTTTTTCAGGAGTCGCAGAGCTTGCAATACCGGCTGGCGCGACACCGCAAGTCGCGCAGCGATTTCCTCCTGGCCAATGCGCGCGCCCGGTGCCATGGAGCCATCACTGATAGCGTCCAGCAGGCTGCGGTAGACCTGATCAACCAGATCAGGTGAGGATTCGATTTTGATGAGGTCGGCGGGCATGGCAGTGACAATAGTGTACTCTGTATACAGAATACTATAAACCCGAAATTTTCGCAATCTCTCTACTGCTTACGTTATGTGCCCACAAATAATGGCACAATAACTTCAGGAGGGCGATCATGGAAGCTTTTGCAGTTCGCGACTTGCGCGAACATACGGGGGAGCTGGTGCGCAACGCTGAAAAAGGGGCGTACTCGGTTGTCTCAAAGCACGGCAAGCCGCTGTTTGTGGCGCTGCCGTTCAACGATGATTTGCTGAAGTCTGGCGTCAATGTGGCGCTGGCGGACAAGCTGGTGCAGCAAGGCGAGCTGTCCGTCGCGGCAGGTGCCAAGCTGGCGGGCTTGCCTTACGCCCGCTACTTGCAGCACTTGGGTGCGTTGGGCTACAGCATGCTGGATGAGTCGGCGGATTTGGATGCGGAGTTGGCGTTGTTGCAGGCCAATTTGACGCCGCCCAGGCCTTGATGGTCTCTGCGCTCTCGCCCTCATCACCCATCTTGACGCCCAAACTCATCGTGGCGGACGCAGGGCCGCTGATTGCCCTTGCTGTGGGCGGCGTGCTACCGCTGTGCCTTGAGATGCTGGGCGGGCTGATCGTGCCAGAAGCCGTTTTGCAAGAATGCGTTGCCGATATTTCTGCGCCGGGTGCGCTGATTCTGCAAGACCTGCATCGCGGTAAACAGCTTCAGACCGTTGCGACCGCCACTTTGGCACCACTGGATGCCGCTTTTGCGGCGGGCTTGGGCGGCGGCGAGATTGCCGTGTTGGCCTACGCCAAAACGCATGGACTCTTGGCGCTGATTGACGAGCGGCGCGCTCGCCGCGTGGCCGCGCGCTTGAACGTAGCCGTAATCGGCAGCGGCACCGTGCTGGCCCAGCTCAAGCGCCAGGGCCACATCCACAGCGTACGGTCCGTCTTGGTGGCCTGGGCGCAGCATCGGTACTTCATCGCTGAACAACTGCAGCGGGATATTCAGCGTTTGGCAGGTGAGGAGTGATCAAAGTTCTGCCGCTGGCAGCAAGTCACCGCGATGTCTATACCCTTTTGGATGGCATCAATACTGCCAACGACATCCCACTGGCCAGCGCAACGCCCGTCATCACCAGGCCGAGCGCCACGAGTGTTGATGCCGTCAAGGCTTCATGCAACAACGTGGCGGCACCCAGCGCTGTCAGCATCGGCACCAGCGCGGCGGACAGTGAGGCCCGCGCAGCACCGAGGCGCGCAATGGCGGCCATGTAGGTCACCAGACCCAACAGCCCCGCCACGACGCCCTGCCCCAGCGCCTGAAATGCCACTTCGGGCCACGGTGCGGTCAGCAGCTTGGGCGCGCCAAACAGCGTCACGACCGGAATCAGCAGCACAGCAGACCAAAAATTGAACAGCGCAGCGCCCTGCCAGGGCGTAAGGCCGCTGCGCGCAAAGGCCAGCGAATGCACCGCCCACATCATCGCCGCCACCACAAAAAGTACGTCGCCGCGCCAGGTTGCGCCCAGAATCGCGAAGTCAGCAAGCCCAAACGCCGCCAAGCCGATCACGATCAACGCCAGCCCGGCCATGCGCGTGCGGCTCAACGCTTGGCGCGTCAACAGCCAGCTACCCAGCGCCGTGAACAGCGGTATGCTGCCTGACGTAAACACGCCGATGTGTGCCGCAGGGGCCCACTGCGCACCTTGCACCACGACCCAACCAAACGGCAAACCGCCGCTGGCCACCAGCAGCAGTAATTTTGGCCAAGGCAGGCCGCGCGGCAGAAACCCTGATTTGAGCAGCAGCGGCAACAGCACGATGGCCGGAATGCCGTAGCGCAGCACGGCCAGTTCCAACGGACCTAGCGAAGTGGTCACGCCGTGGCGCGAGGCCAATTGCCAACTGCTGCCAGCCAACGCGGCCGCCAGTGCCGCCATGATGCCGATGAAGGTGTTGCGAGTCATGCCGACAGTTTGGCACGGTGGGCATCGCTGACGCTATCAGAATCCTGC
>JANNFW010000543.1:0-2475 GCA_031380235.1 Rhodoferax sp.
GTCAATGAACGTCGGCCCCGCCAGCGGCGAAGACGAGGTCATGTCGGCCATCAACACCACGCCTTTGGTGGACGTGATGCTGGTGCTGCTCATCATCTTTCTGATCACCATCCCGGCAGTCACCACCTCCATCAAGCTGGAGCTGCCCAAAGAGCGCATCGAAGTGCGCGAAACCAAGCCCGAAAACGTCATCATCTCGGTCGACAAAACCGGCAACGTTTTCTGGTACGACCAGCGCATGAACAACGTCAACGCGCTGGTGGACAAGCTCAAAAAAGTCTCCACGCTGGATCCGCAGCCCGAAGTGCAGATTCGCGGTGACTTGGACTCACCCTACGAAGGAGTGGGCAAAGTGCTGTACGCCTGCCAGCGCGCCGGCATCGTCAAAGTCGCCTTCATAACCGAGCCGCCGCCGTTGGGCGGCTGACCATCAAGGACACTTTATGGCCATGAACATCGGAAAATCCGGCTTGAACGACGAGCCGCAAGTCATGATGGACATCAACACCACGCCACTGATCGACGTGATGCTGGTGCTCTTGGTGATGTTGATCATCACCATCCCGATCCAACTGCACGCGGTCAACCTCGAAATGCCGGTAGGCACGCCGCCCACCAACCTGGTCAAGCCCGAGAAAATCCAGATTGACATTGATGAGAAAAGCACGGTCTACTGGCAGGGCCTGCCCGTCACGGCGCAAGAGCTTGACAACAACATGAAAACTGCCGCCAACCAGGCGGTGCAGCCCGAAGTTCACGTGCGGCCCAATAAGGCCTCGCAGTACGCGGTGTTTGCCAACGTGCTGTCGTCCTCCAAGCGCCTGGGCCTGACCAAGATCGCCGTGATCGGCAGCGAGCAGTTCGTCCAATGAGCACCGCTATCATCAACCCGGCCTCGATGGGTGTATCGCACATGGGGGCGAACTTCCGGTACCAGCCCAAAGACCAGTCGAAGCGTTACACCGGCATTATTTTCGTCGTGCTTTTGCACGCCCTGTTGGGCTACGTCTTGGTGTCCGGTCTGGCCCGCAAGGGGCTGGAAATCATCAAAAAACCGCTGGAAGCCGTGGTGATCCAGGAAGTCATCATCCCGCCACCCCCACCGCCGCCGCCCAAAGAAATCAAGCCGCCCGAGCAAAAAGCACCCAAAGTCGAAGCCCCGCCGCCGCCGTTTGTGCCGCCGCCCGAAGTGGCTGTCGCTCCCAGCACCGCGCCGACGATTGAGGCATCCGTCGCTCCACCGCCGGCGCCCGTTGTGATTGCGCCTCCGCCGCCTGTCGTGGTCGAAGCGCCCCCAGCGCCACCCGCCCCGCCCAAGCCCAATCGGGCGGATATTGGCGTAGCCTGCCCAACGCAGGTGCCGCCCGAAATGCCCCGCAAGGCCATTCAAGACGGCGCAACCGGCGTGGTCGTCGCCAAAGCCTTGATTAGAGACGGCGTCGTCAAAGAGGTCACCATCCTGTCTGGCCCCCGCATATTCCACGCGGCTGTGCGCGCAGCGATGTTGCAGTACAAATGCTCCAGCGATGCGGGATCGGGCGGCATCGAGGCGACGCAGGAGTTTTCGTTCAAGACCGAATGAACCCAATTGATTGAAGCGACAACAACAAGCTGTTGTAAAGCCACCTTGATCGGTGGCTTTATTTTTGAGTCGTTGTACTTTTTTTACCCTGTTTGATCATCGAGGCGTACTTGGCGCTCGCGCGTATCGGTTGATCAATTATTTTCTTGGCTGGCCTTCGATCCGTCGGAATGTTTTCAAAAGCTGTTTGGAATGATTCGCGATTTCTGCCGATTTCGGACTGCCCCAAGCTAGCAGCCTGCAGCGCCTCAATCGCCATTCTGTTCGCCTCCAGATGACTGAGGTGCGGCAGCTTCAGGCCTTGCGCTGCGACAAGCTCAATCAGCCTGCGACGATCACACTTCAACTCCGCCCTGACCTCAGAGCTTGTGATCTCGCCTGCACAAAAGGCTGTCAGTGCCTCCATCTCTTGCGCGCTGAGATTTACCGTGGGCTGGGTTACCGGGATGCTGGGTTGCGCAGAAAATTTCGACCACTCGCGGTACTGCCGCTCTGGCACAAAGTAGCCCAAAGTGCGGCTGTTGCGCACGATTTTGACGCCGCTTACCATTCCTGCATCCAAAAATTCACCAAACCGATTTCTGGCCTCTGTCGCGGTAAAGGTTTTCATGATCATCTCCAAGCTCATGGCTAATTTGTTGATTATAGTCAATTTGTACATTTTGGTGGCGATTTACGTCGCTCCGAAACACTGCTGGAAAGTCAAGCAATCGAGGCAATCAACATCAAACTTCGGCCACATTAGGAAATCCAGAAAAAGGGGCCTTTCTGGCCCCTTTTTCATGCGTGAACTCCTGTGAAGCACAGTCGCGCCAAAATTAGGAGATGTCCTCTAAAACAGTGAGGCCTGAGCGCAACGCTTTACGCAATAAACCGAGTAATTCTGTGGCAAT
>JANNFW010000546.1:0-8832 GCA_031380235.1 Rhodoferax sp.
CTGGGAGGGCTTCGAGACCGCGACGCGCGCAGCGGCCGCAGGTGGCGTCACCACGGGAGTAGGGTATGTAATAGTCATACAAGATCGTCCTGGCCAGTCGGTAAAACTGACCAGGACGCATTGCTTACATCGGCGGGACGACACCATTCTTGCCAACGATCAACTGGGCGGCAGACAGGCTGCCGTCGGCACCTTTTTCGGCGTTGATGAATACAACAGCGCCTGCCTTGACGTCTTCAGGTGTGGCTGGCGCCAAAGTGACAATCGGGGGTGCCAGAGGGGATCGAAATCTTCTTTTCCAGGCCGTGATAAGTCACTGTGACGGTACTGCCACTGACCGACTTGACGGCGTCGGCCACCGTTGCGTTGGTCATCGTGCTGTTGGGCTTCAGGTCATATCCGTAGCTGCCCTCTCCCGCGCCCTTGAGTTGGGGCGGCAGGATGAGCACCTCGAGCGCGTCGTCACCGCCTTCCGATTTCGGCAGCGAGGCGATACCCACATAGTCGCCGGCCTTGATGTCGCTGATGCTGGCCTTCGCTACCGCCGATGCCCTCCAGCCAGCCTTGAGGGCAATGGTGACAGGTTTGCCCTCGCGCGACTTCACCTGAAGTTGGTCGCCGCTCAACGAGACGACGGTGCCGCGCACACGAACCTGGTCAGCCGGACCGGCAGCGAAAGCTGGGGAAAATACGTTGACAGCGAGCAGCGCGCTGGTCGCGCCGATGGTGATGAGTTTGGAAAATTTAGGGAAGTACATTGTTTTCTCCGGTGCGACAGAAGTCGCGAGGTTATGGGCGCGTTGGATTGAAAGTCGCTAAAAGCAGCGCCGCAGGTGCTTTCGAGACTTGTGAACCGTGGCCATCGGGGCCATCGCTTCCAAGGTCACAATTTTGAATGCCGCCGCGCCTGCGCACTAGCCCGCCACAGGCACTTTCACTACTAGGCTAATCTTGTGAATGTTGGAATTCCGTATTCCGATCCAACGGGACGCGCATGCCTGATTCAGACGCGGTAGGGACGAGGCTTACTCCCCGCCCCCGTACAGATCCGTACGTGCGGCACTACCGCATACGGCTCCTGCCTCAAGTCCTGACCTGAAGGCGCGTTGACACCGTTGGCCATCGCGATAGCGGCGTTCGATACGCCGGGCTGCACACAAGCGGCCACGAACGCGCGTTGAAGTCACAAGCTAAATCTGTAACAGGTTTGATTCGCTTTCCAAATGATGAAACAGCTGCCTCTTGCCTTTGCTTGACAACGATCTGATGAATTAAATCGTTTCGTCAGCTTGTAGCATGCCTGCGGTACGAAGCGCAGCTAAGAGCCAGGGTGAGGCGGTGTCGCCGCGTGCAATCGCTGCCAAACGAGCTTGTTCTGCCGCAACTTTGTTAGCGGCCAAGCCCAGCATGGCTGCCGACTTTTCTCGTTCAATAACCACAACCCCATCAGCATCGGCTACCACCAAATCACCCGGATAAACGACGCATCCGCCAATCGAAATCGGATGGTTGACCCGCCCGGGTAACAATTTTGTAGGGCCTGCTGGGTTAAATCCAAAGCTCCACACCGGAAATCCAAGGTCAATAAGCTCTAACCGGTCACGAACAGCACCGTCAACAACAACGCCCGCAAGCCCTAATTTCTTGCACGCGTTCATCATCAGGGCACCCATCAAAGCAGCGCACTGGTCTGCCTTGCCGTCGACCACAACAACATCGCCAGGCTTGGCAATCGCCATGGCCGCATGAATGGCTAGGTTGTCACCCGGACGTACTTCCACCGTGAGTGCAGAACCCGCACATGACACTCTTGTATTAAGGCAAGCAATTCTTGCATGCAGAGTGCCTCGTCTTCCGGCGACGTCTGAAAGAACAGCTGTTTGAAACGTCAGCGCTTGAGCCACCAATGAAGCTGGTAGCCTGGGAGAGTCGCGAATAATATCAGGTAGTCGGGTCATAAACAGGGCAAAAATGCAGGTTGAGTGGGTCGATTCAAACTTGTACCAAATAGTCAGTCGACAGTTGGCTCAAGCGGGTGATGCCCAACAGCGCCATGTCCCGATGCAACTCTTCTTTGAGAAGGTAAAGGGCATGCGCAACCCCAGCTTCACCAGCAAGTGCCGCAGCATAAAGCATCGGACGACCAACAAAGACAAAGTCCGCACCAAGGCTTAGCGCTTTCAACACGTCAGTGCCGCGCCGCACGCCGCTGTCCATCATCAAGGCCATTGAGCCTTTGACGCGAGCGGCATCTGCAAGTGCATAAATTGGAGGGATCGTGCCATCAAGTTGCCGTCCACCGTGATTTGACAAAATAACGCCGTCAGCGCCCAGTTGCTCGGCTCGCTGAACATCTTCAAACGATGTCATTCCTTTAATCACAAGTTTGCCTTTCCAAAGCCTCCGCGTCAACGAAAAGTGTTCCCAGGAGAGGTGGTCGCGTAGTCCAAACTGGCGGACTACATGGCGGGAGATGATGGGTACACCTCGGCTCGCGCCAGCATTTTCAAAATGAGGCATGCCGCGATTTAGCAGTGTGCTGGCAAGTGTGCCCAGCAGCCATCGCGGCCGGGTCAAGCCCTGCCAGGCGAGACGAAAACTCGGTCGTAACGGCGTTGAAAATCCAACCCTCACATTACCCTCCCGATTGGCGAGCGTTGCCGTGTCGACGGTTAAAACCAGGGTACCGAATCCCGCTGCACGAATCCGGTCTACCAGTGCCTCAATATGCGCCTCTTCACCCGGAATGTAGGCCTGAAACCAGCCACACGTTGGGGCAGCACGTGCAATGTCTTCCATACGCGTCAATGAAGCGCCGCTAAGAATATGAGGAACTCCCGCTGCCTCTGCTGCACCAGCCATCACGAGATCACCGTTGTTGGCCGCCATCGCACACAAACCCATGGGCGCAATGCCAAATGGCGATTGATAGTCGACACCCATGAGGCGCGTTTGTTGGCTTCGACTCGAAACGTTATTCAGAATCCTGGTGCTGAACATCCAGTTTTGAAAGGCGTCACGATTGGCTTTAACAGACACGTTGTCTTCAACGCCGCCCTGGATATAGCCGAAGATTGGGCGGGGTAAATGCCGCTCTGCACCACGCTCAAAATCGTCCAGCGACAAAATGTTGCGCAGTCTGCGCGAAATGTGCTTGAGGCCATCAGGAGCCGATCCGAGTTGCTGTCGAGGTTGCGCTTGAATAGTTGTCGTCATGAATGGCTTCGTGGCATGGACAAAGGCGCGACCTCTCATTTAGAACTTCGCGCCTGTATGACATGACTTTAAACACCCAGCGGCTGACTTCGCTATGCGTTACGACAGACGTAACGCTAACGCATGCAGGTTACTAAGGATGCCAGGTCGCTCGCAGCGCCGTTGCGGGCAGCGCACCTAGCGCCTCGCCCAGACGTCTGGCCGCAGTGATGGTGTCATGCGAATACTTCATTAATAGCTGTCTGGTGAGCCGCGAGACCGGCCCTGACGTGCTGATTGCACCGAGAACCGTGCCATGCTCACCTCGTACTGCTGCGGCAACACTGGCGACTCCCAATGCCCTTTCGCCACGAGTGATGTGAAAGCCGAAACGCCTGATTTTTTCATATATGGCACCTGGTTCACCAAGCGCCGCCATGATGACGCGGCCAGGCGCACCGCGGTCAAGCGGCAAGACCTCGCCTGAGCGTACATGATCAGGCACGGCTTGCGGACCATCGCAGCGCATCAAGCAGCTTCGCAGATTTCCCTCGTAAATATAGAAAGAAGCACTTTCGCCGGTGCTCTTTGACAACTCGCGAAGGATAGGCTCGATCGCATGATCGAGATCGAACTGCGCCTGATATCGCGAGCCAATCTGTCCGGCAGCCGGCCCAAGACGCCATGCGCCATCTGCACGTCGCGACATGAAACGAGACGCCGCAAGAGTGCGCGCCAGGCGAAGCACCGTTGGTTTGTGCATACCGGTTTTTCGAGCAAGGTCTGCAAGTGGTAGAAAAACCTTACTTCCATCGAAGGCCATTAATATCAGCATGGCGCGCGCGACTGAATGAACAGTCTCGTAGTTTTCACCTGAAAATTTTGATTCTTCTTCTGACTTGGATCCAGATTTAGAGCGAGTAGCCATATCAAATAATAATCGGTTAAGTCCTGGATGTGCATGAGTTTGCTGTAGCGTTACGCATAGCGTAACACCTTGCCTGGCGACATAAAGCCATGAATGATGCAGATGCAATCTCGCAGATCAACACGGTTCAAACCATCATGAGACACATCGACATATGCACCCGCCGTACTTTCATCGGCACAGTTGCGGCGACGGCCACACTCGGCGCGTATGCCGAGAAGCCCTATCCAAACAAGCCTATCAAAGTCATCATCCCCTTCGCTGCGGGCGGCGCAACTGATGTGTTGGGACGTCACTTGACTCAGGCAATGAGCCGAACACTCAATCAGTCGTTCGTCATAGAAAACATGGGTGGCGGCGCTGGCGTACCTGCATTGAGCAGCGTCATGCGTGCTGACCCGGACGGTTACACCACCTACTTCTGCGCGTCCGGAAATATCACGGCACAACCTCTTATGGCGAAAAATCGCATCGATATTCTCACGCAGCTGTCGCCAGTGGGAATGATTGCCACTGCGCCGCATGTGCTGGTCATCAACAGCCAGTTGCCCTACAAAAATGTAGAGGAATTGATTGCATTTGCAAAGGAAAATCCGGGCGTTTTGAATTTTGGTTCAGCTGCTGTGGGTGGTTTGGGGCATCTTGGCACCGAGCTATTCGCAAGCATGGCGGGGATCAAGGTGGTTCACGTGCCGTACAAGGGTGCGGCAATGGCGCTCAACGATCTGGCGGCAGGAAACATTCAGGCAGTGTTTGGAACGATGCCCTCTTTTACTGCCATGATTGAGCGAGGTGCCATTCGTGCGCTCGGACTGACTGCACCAAGTACGTCAACTTCACTGAAGGGTATTCCTCAAATCGCATCCACGTTACCTGGATTTGGATACAACAGCTGGAACGCTTTGTTCGTGCCGATAAGAACGCCCGTAGCTGTCGTTACCAAACTGTATGGCGCTATGAAAGTCGCGTCATCAGAGCAGGAAACAGCCAGGATATTTGATGCGCAAGGCGTAGACATCATGCTTGCAGATTCAATCGCTTTAAAAGCGTTGGTGCGCAAAGAGACCGCGCTATGGGACAAGGTTATAAAGACAGCAAAGATTCAGATGATTTGATGTTTTTGAACTGTCTGGATTTTTGCCTCTGAGTTTTACAAATATTGTTTCTAGTCGCAATTCTCCCGAAAAATGAATTTATAGATGCACAGTTATTGCTTGCGCTGAACAAACAAGTTGCGCTTGGCATCTTCGGGGTGGGCAAAGGTTATTGCGCCGTTTTCTCCATGCCCATCACCAGCATGTTTTGTTTTGTGGCGTCGTTGTCTTGCTGGCTAAACGGGACGCGCTTTACGCTAGGCTAGCGGTGGGATTTATCGCGCATCGCGCATCGCACACGCGCGGTAATTCGAAATCGAGATGACGAAAGTTGGCGTTATGGTTATCCGAAATACGTCTGCGCTATCACCTCAAATGGCTGTTGTAAAACGCTGCAAGCCGCTCGACAGCCTGATCCACATATTCGGATTTGGCGTACATCTCATAGTGACCTGCACCCTCGACGACGAAAAAGTCCTTCTTATTGGGCGCGAGCTCGAACAGCGTCTTGCCATCCCCGAAGGAGAAGGTCGTTCCGAGCCGGCCACCCACAACAACCTGAAGAGGCTGCGTCAGCAACTGAGGGACAAGATTGAAGGCGTCGAAGCCCAACATCAGACTGATAGTTCTGAAGTACAGGCGGTTGGTGGAGTTCTCGGTGTGCCACGGCGAAGTGCGATAGAACTTCACCGCATCGAGAAGGTCCGCGTCCTCAATCCCTGCTTTTTCGGCGTCGGCCAAACTGCCGGGGATCCAAGGATCGCGACGCGGTTCGCCTCCTCGGGCCTCCGCGGTCCGATGCTTGCCGATTGCCTCGAGCGTCTGCCGGACCGCATTCGGCGTGGACTGGGCTTGGCGGAATGCGCGGCCTACGTTGACAGGGACGACCGTGCCGACCGCTTTGAAGCGAGGCTCGGTAAGGGCGGCGTTGACCGCATACCCGCCTCCCGCGCAGATACCCAAAACACCCACGCGACCCTCGTCAACATAGGGCAAAGTCATCAGAAAATCGAGCGCGCAGCGTACGTCCTCCACGCGGGCGTACGGGTCTTCCAGATAGCGAGGTTTGCCACCACTTTCGCCTTGGTAAGACGGATCGTATGTGAGGGCTATGAAACCCTGCTGGGCCATCTTCTCGCCATAGACCGCGCCAATCTGCTCCTTGACGCTGCTGCTGGGCGTAACAACGACAAGAGCAGCATAGGTTCCCTTCGCGTTGAACCCGGCCGGAAAGCGGATGTGGCCAGTTAACTTAGCAGCACCGAAATGTCAGCAATCACCGCGTCAGGATGGCTATCCGCCACGTTCTGGCCCATGTTGTAGCCGTAGGGCACTGCAAACACGCGAACGCCTGCGTTGCGCGCGGTGGCCACGTCGATGGATGAGTCACCCACAAACAGCGCACGGTTTTTTACCACCCCAAAACGCGCCAAGCAGTTCATGACCCCCGCAGGATCCGGCTTTTTGGTGACAAAGGTGTCACCACTGATGATGATGTCAAACAGCGACTCAAGCTTGTGGGCGAGGAGCACTTTGGCCGTGTAGCGACTCTCCTTGTTGGTCACCACGGCCAGCTTCACACCTTGCCTTCGCAGCGCCAGCAGGCTCTCTCGTACCTGGGGATAAAGCTGGCTGCGGGTGCCGCATCGATTTTGATAATGCGCGTCAAACTCAGCCGCGATCACTTCAATCGCCGGGCCACTGCGCACGGCGTGTGTGCTCATGCTCAGGCTGGTTTGCACACTGGCCGCCAGCGACTGAATCAGCAGCTGTCGGGTGCCGTAGCCGATCCAGTCGTTCACCTGCTTTTCTGCAACCTGCGTCAAGTCGAAATTGCGCAAGGTGTCGTTGACTGCATCGCAAATCTCCGGTGCCGTGGCAATCAAGGTGCCATCCAGGTCGAACATGACCAGGTCAAACTTTCGGTTCATGGTTTCAGCGGATGACAGGTTCAGGTCGCGCGTTTCTTGCGCTCCATCATCCGCCAGATGAACGGCGTGAAGATGAGTTGCATGGCCAGTTCCATCTTGCCGCCGGGTACCACGATGGTATTGGCGCGGGACATGAAGCTGTCATGCACCATGTTCAGCAGGTACTGAAAATCGATGCCTTTCGGCTTGGCAAAGCGGATCACGACAAAGCTCTCGTCGGGCGCAGGAATCTCGCGGGCAATGAAGGGATTGGACGTGTCGACGCAAGGCACGCGCTGGAAGTTGACGTGGGTGTGGGTGAACTGGGGGCAAATGTAGTTCACGTAGTCGGGCATGCGGCGCAATATCGTGTCCGTCACCGCTTCAGTGCTGTAGCCACGCTTGGACTTGTCGCGGTAGATTTTTTGAATCCACTCCAGGTTGATCACCGGCACCACGCCCACCAGCAAGTCGGCGTGTTGGGCGATGTTGACTTCGGGTGTGACCACCGCGCCGTGAAGGCCTTCGTAAAATAGCAAGTCTGTTTGAGCGGGCAAGTCCTCCCACGCCGTGAAAGTGCCAGGAGACTGTTTGTACGGGGCCGCCTCCTGATCGTCATGCAGGTACTTGCGGGACTTGCCTGCGCCATTGCGCGCGTAGGATGCAAACAACGCTTCCAGTTCGGCGAAGAGGTTGTTCTCCGGGCCGAAATGGCTGAAGTTGCGGTTACCTGCCGCCTCGGCCTCGGCTTGGCGCTGCTTCATCTGCAAGCGGTCGTGGCGGTGAAAGCTGTCGCCTTCGATGATCGCTGCCGTCACGCCCTCGCGGCGAAAGATATTCTCAAACGTGCGGGTGACCGATGTCGTACCCGCGCCGGACGAGCCGGTGATGGAGATGATGGGGTGGCGTTCAGACACAGGATTTCCCTTCAGGTTCGGAACAAGCTGCGCTCGTTAAACAGTGGATTGTCCTGATCGGCGGCGACGGGCTCGGCGTGATAGCGCTCAATGCGCTCCACCTCATTGTGTGAGCCAAACACCAGGCCGATTCTCTGGTGCAGCGATGTCGGTTGCACCGCCAATATGGGCTCGGCCCCAGTGGACGCACGGCCTCCCGCCTGCTCGATGATCATGCCAATCGGGTTGCCTTCGTACAGCAGACGCAGGCGACCCAGCTTGGTCGGGTCTTTGCTGTCGCGCGGGTACAGGTACACGCCGCCGCGCATCAAAATCCGGTGCGCTTCGGCGACCATGCTGGCAATCCAACGTGTGTTGAAGTCTTTGCCGCGCGGCCCGGTTTTGCCGGCCAGGCATTCGTCCACATAGCGCTTGACCGGCGCTTCCCAGAAGCGGCTGTTGGAGGCGTTGATCGCAAACTCTTGCGTGTCTGCCGGGATTTGTAGCTTGGGGTGCGTCAGCATGAACTCCCCCAGATTCGGGTCAAGTGTGAAACCGTTCACACCGTCGCCCACGGTCAACACCAGCATGGTGCTGGGGCCATACAGCGCGTAACCCGCTGCAACCTGTCGCATGCCGGGTTGCAAAAAATCAGATTCCTTCACGTCGCGGCCCGACTGCTCCATCTCCTGGGAGCCGCGCAAGATCGAGAAGATGCTGCCCACCGTCATATTCACATCAATGTTGCTGGAACCGTCCAGCGGGTCAAACACCAGCAAGTACTTGCCGCGCGGAAACTGCTGGGGGAT
>JANNFW010000424.1:0-10249 GCA_031380235.1 Rhodoferax sp.
GTTGTGCGACTTCGGGCGTCGTGGCCCGGGCGGTGAGCTGGGCGATGCCGTCGCGCACCTCCGTGGTTTCCGAGAACATCACGCTGGCACCGGCGCGCACCAGCAGGTCGGTGCAGAAGCCGACCGCCGGGTTGGCGGTGACACCCGAGAAGGCATCGCTGCCGCCGCATTGCACACCGACGACGAGCTCGCTCGCCGGCACCGTTTCGCGGCGGCGCTTGTTCAATCGCTGCAGATGCTGTTCGGCCTGCCGCATGATGGCTTCGACCATGCTCATGAAGCCGACATGCGCATCGTCCTGCAGCCGCACCACGTCCAGCGCCGCGCCCTCGGGCTGGCGCTGGTCGATGATCGCGAACGAGCCCGGCGGCAGCAGGCGCTCGGGTTGCAGCTTCTCGCAGCCCAGGCTCACCACCATCACCTCGCCGCCAAAATTGGGGTTCAGGCTGATGTTGCGCAGCGTGCGGATGGGGATTTCAGCCCCTGGTGCGTCAATCGCCACACCGCAGCCGTAGGCATGCTCCAGCGCCACCACGTCGTCCACGTTGGGGAATTGGGGCAACAGCTCGGCCTTGATGCGCGCCACCGCAAACCCCGTCACACCAGCCACGCATTGCACGGTTTGCGTGATGGCCAAAATGTTGCGCGTACCCACCGAGCCATCGGCATTGCGAAAACCCTCGAAGGTGTAGCCGTCAAGCGGCGGCTGGATGATGGGTTTAACCGTTGCGATGGGCAAATTTTGCAAGCTGCGCGCATCCGGCATTTGCAGCAGCCGCTCATGCACCCAACTGCCCGCTGCAACGGCTTTGACCGTTTGGCCTATCGCAATGCCGTAGCGCAACACTGCAGCGCCAGCGGCCAAGTCAATCAACGCCACTTTGTGCCCTTGTGGCACGCGGTCTACCAGAACCAACCCAGTGGGCAACACGGTACCGGCAGCCAACCCGCCGTCATTGGCGACGATGGCCACGTTGTCATCCACGTGCATGCGGATGGTGAGCGGTGCGGACAGATTCACGGTGGGTCAGTTAAATAATTAGCTATTAAATAAATAGCTGATTATGCATGTTATTCGAGAGCTAGAGCATCAAATGATTCGTAAAATCAGTCAAATTGCCTCTGGGCAGCTCAAAAGTAGCAATTTTAACCACAAATGTAGTAAGTACCACCAAGTTTACTACAAAGTTACTACAAAGCGACTATTTGAGCAACCGATCCAGCGCGCCAGTCTTGAACAGCCCGCCTACTGCCCCCACCGCAGCTTCCACCTTGCGCGCTGCCGGGCGGCGTGTGCCACCGGGGCCGCGCGGCACCACCTCAGGCAGGCCACCAAAGGCGATCTGGCCTGCGTCGACCTCGACCTGGGTGCCGTCAGTGGCCTCCATGTTGGCGATGCCTGAGTTCACTTTGAGATAGGTGCCTGCGGGGTCATTGTTGACCGGGTCTTCAGAGACGGCGATTTCAATGTCGGTTCCGCGAATGCCGATCGTCGCAGTGCTGGTCTGAAACGCCACGCTGCTTTTCAGCGTTCGTCGGCCTGAGATGTAGCGTAGGCCACCTTTAAGGATTTTGATGGTTTTCTGGCGGGCTTCGGCAGGTCCCTTGAGCTTCAGCGCTGTCACCTGCAAGCGCGAGTCACCGCGCAGCGCCATGCGCGCACCATCGTCGAAACGCACCAAGGCCTCGGCATCGCCCTCGCTCACAAACTCATCGCCCACCCGCAGGCGCGAGCCGATCACAGCGGGCAGCAATCGCTCACCCCGCAGAATTTGCACCAGGCCGTTCAACGCGGTGACGCGGGCGGCGAGGGCTTGTGTGGCGGGCAGCAAGCCCAACAGTGCGACCACGAGGGCCGCTTGCAGCAGTGGCACCGCCGGACGCGCAAAATTTGGTGTCAGCATGAGATGATCCCCTTTTCGCTTTTGGTTGAGTTCACCGTAATTGTTGCACCATGTTACCAATCCATCAATTGGCATTTTCAAACCACCGACGTGGCTTCGCTTATTTGATCGCGGCCTTGATGCTGACCAACCTTGCGGGCTGCGCAGACCTGGGCTACCTGATGCAGTCCGCCAACGGACATTTGACGATGATGCGCGCGGCCAAGCCCATCGACGACTGGCAGGTCGATCCACAAACCTCGCCCGAGCTCAAGGCCCGCCTGGCTTTGGCGCAACAGATTCGCCGCTTTGCTGCAACTGATTTGGCTTTACCCGACAACGCCAGCTACACACGCTATGCCGACCTGAAACGCCGCGCCGTGGTGTGGAATTTGGTGGCGGCACCCGCCACATCCATGGTGCTCAAGACGTGGTGCTTCCCGGTGACCGGCTGCATCGGCTACCGGGGTTATTTTGAGGAAGACGAGGCCAAGTCGCTGGCGGCTGAGCTCAAATCGCAAGGCCTGGAGGTGAGCGTCTACGGCGTGCCCGCGTACTCGACGCTGGGCTGGCTGAACTGGGCCGGTGGTGATCCACTGCTTAACACCTTCATCAGTTACCCCGATGCTGAACTGGCGCGGCTGATCTTTCACGAGCTGGCGCACCAGGTAGCCTATGCGAAGGACGACACGATGTTCAACGAATCCTTCGCCACGGCGGTCGAGCGAATGGGTGGGCGGCAGTGGCTCTCGACGCAGACATCGACAAAAGGCAGTGATGAATTCAACGCGAACAGTATTCGCCGAGCGCAGTTTCGGGCCTTGACGGTCTCAACGCGCCGCGCGCTGAATGAAATTTATCGATCCGAAAAATCAGAAGAAGAGAAGCTTGTGCAAAAGAGCGTGGTCTACCATGACTTTCGCACTCAATATGCGATGCTGAGGGCTCAATGGATCGCGGCTTCCAACCTGACTGAAGACGCGGCGGCGCGCCAGTTCGGTGGCTACGACCAGTGGGTGGCGAATGCCAACAACGCCAGCTTTGCTGCCCAAGCGGCTTACGATGAGCTGGTGCCAGATTTTGAAAATTTATTCACCCAGCTTGCCAAACAACCTGGCTCCACCTGGCAACGGTTTTATGATGCGGTCAAGCGCCTGGCGGAGATGCCGATAACTGAGCGCCGCGCGGCCCTGAAAAACCCAACCGTCTTGACCCAGCAGTAAATACAGGAGAACTCCCTTGGCTGACCTTCACATATTGCGCAAACACGCCCTGGGCCTGCCCAAGGCGCGCAAGATCGCGTTTCAATGGGCTGAGCGGGCCGAAAAAGATTTCTCGATGGACTGCACCTACCAGGAGGGCACAGCGCAAGACGAAGTGGCTTTCTCGCGCTCGGGCGTCAAAGGCACCCTGGTGGTGACGCCCGAAAAATTTGAACTGAAGGCGACTTTGGGCTTTTTGCTCGGTGCGTTCAAAGGAAAAATCGAAGGCGAGATCGTGAAAAATCTCGATACGCTGCTGGCCACGGAGTCGGGCAAATCTGGCGATGCCAAACCCGCCGCTGCCAAAAAAGCGGCCACCAAGAAGTGATGACCGCTTTGGGGCTGCGCTTTAGAGGATCAAGTCAGCTCAGGGTGCCGATCAAGTCGATGTACTGCTGCATGGCGGCTTTGGAATCCGTGCCTTTGATGGCGTTCCACGCATCCCATTTGGCGCGGCCCACCATGTCGCCAAAGCCAGGCTTCTTCTCGGCGTTGTCGCCCACACTGCCTTGCTTGTACAAGCCGTAGAGTTTGAGCATGGTCGCGTTGTCAGGGCGGTTGGTGAGGTTTTTTGAATTCGCGGCGGCGGCTTCGAATAGTGCTTTGAGGTCGGCCATGGTGAAACTTTCAGTGGTTGAAGAAATTTATTGAAATTGATCGATACCCAATACTTGCTACCGACTGGGTATTTGCCCTGTATCTTACAGAGATGGCTTGCTTGCAGAATACGAGGCGAGCACAAAGTCGTTAAAAGTTATTCTGGAGAATTTATGGTCACGAAAGTGAAGGCCCAAGAGGCAATGCAAAACGTGACGCAACAGGTCGCCCGAAAAGTTGCAAAAAAAGTCGGCCCTCTCGCTCGCGAGGCTGGCAAAGCAGCAGGTACAGCCGCGCGCAAAGCCGCCAAGGCAGTTCGCAAAGATGTGGGTAAGGCCGTCAGCGGCACGCTGGGCTTGAGCGGCGAGCGCATGACCAAGGTGGACACCGCCTGGCTGCGCATGGACTCCGAGTCCAACCTGATGATGATCATCGGCGTGTGGATCATGACCCCGTCCATCACTCACGCGGCACTGTGCCAGCGCATCGAGGAGCGGCTGCTCAAGTACCCGCGCTTCACCCAGCGCGTGGTGCAAGACTCCGCTGGCGCGACCTGGGTCAAGGACGCGAAGTTTGACATCGCGCAGCAGGTGGTGGTCGAGAAGCTGGGGACGAACTCCAAAAGGCATACGAAGGAACATCAACAGCAAGCGCTGCAAGACCGCGTGGCGACGCTTGCCGTGACACCTCTGGATAAAAAGCGCCCGCTGTGGCAATTCCATCTGGTGGAGGATTACCAGGGCGGTGCGGCGCTGATTGTGCGCATTCACCACTGCATTGCAGATGGCATTGCGCTGATATCGGTGACGCAGTCGCTGGTCGATGGCGGCAGCGCGCCTCCCGAGCGCAAGCCGCGCGCGCCGCAACGCGAGGGGCTGGAGGGCCTGCAAGACATGGTGGAGCAGCGCCTGTTCAAGCCGTTCTCCAAACTCATGTCCAAGGCGATGGGCATTGCCAGCGTTGGTGCCGCCAAGTCGATGCATATGTTCAGTGATCCCCAAAAAGGAATGGAGCAAGGCCTGGACAGCACGCTGGACGTAGCCAAAATGGCCTACCAGGTCGCGCGTGACACGGCCAATCTGGTGCTGATGCCGGATGACTCGCCCACCCGCCTCAAGGGCGTGCCGGGCACCACCAAGCGCGTCGCCTGGTGCCAGCCGATTCCGCTGGAGGAGGTCAAGGCCGTGAGCAAGGCGCTGAACTGTTCCATCAACGACGTGTTGATGAGCTGCGTGGCCGGTGCCATTGCGCAATACCTCATGGGGCATGGTGACTCGGTCAAAGGCAAAGAGATTCGCGCCATGGTGCCGGTCAACCTGCGGCCCATCGAGCATGCCTACAAGCTGGGTAACCAGTTTGGCCTGGCCCCCATCGTGCTGCCGATTGGCATCGACAACCCGATTGAGCGCGTGTACGAAGTGCGCAGACGCATGAGCGCGCTCAAAGGCAGCATGCAGCCGCTGTTGGCGTTTGGCATGCTGGCGGTGGCGGGCTTGCTCATCAAGCCCGCGCAAGACGCGATGCTGAGTCTTTTCTCGAAGAAGACCACAGCCGTGATGACCAATGTGCCCGGCCCGCGCGAGAAGCTGAAGTTTTGCGGATCAACCCTGGAGCAAAGCCTGTTTTGGGTGCCCCAAAGCGGCACGGTGGGCTTGGGCGTCTCGATCTTGAGCTACGGTGGTGGTGTGCAGTTTGGGGTGATGACCGACGCCACGCTGTGCCCTGATCCACAAGCCATCATCGATCAGTTTGAGCCGGAGTTTGCCAAGCTTGCTTTGGTGACGCTGATGCTGCCGTGGGGAGACTGAGGCATAAAAACCCTTCAATATACCCATGCTGGGTTTATTGAGCGCTCAAATAGCTCTGCTGGACTGATTTTAGAATTAGACTGCGCTCTAGCTCTCGTGGTTAAAGCATAATAAGCTATTTATTATGTAGCAATCAATCTTGCAACTCAACGCGTGCCATGTCCACCACCAGCCGCTCCATGGCATCAATCGGCTTTGACTCTGCCGCCTGCTCATAGAGGCGTGTGGCGTCGGTAAGTTTTTTGTCGCCCTCGAGCATGACAAGGGCATTTGCGTATTCAACCAAGGCGATGGGGGAGCCGGGGCTTAACTTGAGTGCATCCTGAAACAGCTTCAAGCCGGTGTCTTTCTTGGCGCCATAGGTCATACCGCCAATCAGCGAGCCGACTTTGTCGATCACCTCGGCGTGAAAAGCCCCCAGCGCGACATGCGCATCGGCGTGTTTGGGCTGTAGCTTGATCGTCGTCTCCAGCGATGACTTGATCTTGCCGCCCAGACCCTGCGCCAGCGCCTTCGCAACGCTGATGCCTTGGCTGTAGCGCCCCATGGCATAGGCCTGCCAGTAGTGCGCGCTGGCGTTTTGCGGGTTTTCCGAGAGCTGCGCGTCGGCCCGCTTGGCCACTTCAAGAAACAGATCCAGCCGGGTTTTTTCCTTTTTTTCAAGGTAGGTGGCGTAGATGCAGGTGGCTTTGTTGGCCACCGCCAGGCCGGCACCACCGGCTTTCAACCCAGCCACGCAGGCGCTCTGGAATTGACCGCTGTGGTACAGCGCCCAAGCCTCCAACACAGCCGCCTCGGTGGGCGGACCCTCTGCATCGCCCTGGTGCAGGCGGTTCCAGTTTTTCTTGACGCGGGCAGCGTCAAATTCATACTCGCCGGTTTGGGGAAAGGTTGTCCACTTCGCCATGGTTTTCTCCTGTCGGGTCGTTAGGGTGGGTTGCCGTAAGCGCCGATCAACGTCAGCAGATGCGTGCGTTGGCCGGGCTCCAGGTAGGGCACCAGCAAATTCAGCACGTGGTGCGCGCCGCGCAGCAGCGAGGCTTGCACGCCCTCGGGCTCCAGCGCGCGCCGGGGGTCACGCGCGTACTCAAAACTCAGCCAGAAGGTGATCAGTACCACCATGCTGGTCGCAATGGGCTCCACACTGGCCGGCTCGATGGTGATGGCACCCGAGCGGCTCATGCCGTCCAGCAGTGCTTTTATTGCGCGGGTTTTGTTTTTCCGCACCGTCTGGAAGTGCATCTCCAGCCGACGATTTCTGCTCAGCAGGTCGTTCAGGTCGCGGTACAGAAAGCGGTACTGCCAAATCAGCTCGAACAGCGAGTGCAGGAAGAACCAGGCATCCTCCACGTCGCGCACGCCGTCACTGGCGTTGAGCAGCTCGTTCAGGGCGCGCTCATAGCGGTCGTACATCGAGTTGATCAGCGCGTCTTTGGCCGGGTAGTGGTAGTACAGGTTGCCCGGACTGATATTGAGCTCAGCCGAAATCAGCGTGGTGGAGACGTTGGGTTCGCCAAAGCGGTTGAACAGCTCCAGCGTCGTTTCATAGATGCGCTCGGCAGTTCGGCGGGGCGCTTTTTTAGCCATCTATGTCTCAAAAATTAGGTCAGGTCAGTTCAGGCGTTGGTTGCCAGTACGCGGGGAGACTGTTTGGCACGGGCCAGCATGTCACCCAAGTCGTCCATGACCTCCTGCAAGTTCACCAGGGCCTGGCCCACGCGGGTGGGTGGAGGCAAGGGGTGCGCAAGCTGGCGTTTGGGGTCGTTCAACACTTCCAGATCGAGGGCAATGCCGTGGTGCGCCAGTTTGGCCGACATGCCGGATTTGCGGGAGCGTAGCAACTGGCGCGTCTGCTGGTAGGCGTGCTCGGCCAACTGGCGGCGCTTGGCATAGCTGAAGGTGTTGGCCAGATAAAGCTCGGGGTCGCGGTGATCGGGCTCGATCAAAACAATATCGGTATTTGGGTAAGCCTGCTGGTAGTGCTTCATGCCCAGCTCCATGCGCGAATGGATCATCGAGCGAAAGGTCTGGCTCAACACAGCGGGCAGGCCGCCATCCACAATCCGCGGAATGCGTCTGCGCTCCTGGGGCAGCCCGCGTTGCATCACGCGTGAAAACTGCGGCGCAGTGGCATCAAACGGCACCAGGGGGTTCAAGCACAGCATCAGGTCAATGCCTTCATCCATGGCAACAGAGGCATGCATGGTCTTGATCAACGCGCCGTCCACATAATATTGGTCGTCGATCTCCACTGGCGGGAACAGCCCTGGCAGCGCGGCGCTGGCCTGCACGGCTTGCGAGATTGGCACGTGATCCCATCCCGGTCTGCCGAACGGCGCGGAGGTGGCGCTGTCCAGGTTGGTGGCGACCAGGGTTAACTTGCTTTTGAGCTTCCTGAAATCGTTGGTACGGCCAGGCGCAGAAAAAAGACGCGCCAGCTCGGTATCAATCTGCTGGCTTGAAAAAATGCCCGTGGGCAACGCGGCGCCCAAATGCTCAATCACCTGGAAGATTGATTTACGTCCCGCCGTCAGCCGCCACAGTGCAGACATCAGCAAACCCGGAAGCATGATGAATCGGCGCGAAAACTCGCTGTACGCGGGTGTCATCAACCATGCCGGATCAAAGCGGTCAGGAGACGCGGGCAATGCACTTGAAGCATGGGCTGCGTCATTCAAGATGAACGACGCGCACAATTCGCGCGGCGATATGCCGTTGGCCAGACTGGCGGCAATGAAGCCGCCAGCGGACACGCCGACATAGTGATCCAGCGCCGTGAAGTCGATGCCGGTCAGCGACTCTTCCAGCGCGCACAGCGCCCCAATTTCATAAATCGCACCTAGCGGCCCGCCACCTGAAAGGGCGAGCGCGATCTTTGGCTGACTGTTGCGGGATGACTCGGGTGGCGCGACGGCTTTTATCTTCATAAGCCAAAGTGTAGGGGCGAGACGCGTCAATTAATGCTGCGTTGCAGCACAACGGCCCGCGCAGACGCCCGTGCAGATTTAAGCCGATTATTTTCGGCTGGACGCCTTCTTTGCGGCAGTCTTCACAGCGACCTTGGCGGCAGGTTTCGAAGCAGGTTTGGCCACAGGTTTTGCAGCCTTTGCCGTGAGTTGCCGCACGCTGGCATTGAGCTCATCAATCCGGGCGATCAACGCATTCACATCTTTGGCCGACGGCACTCCGAGCTTGTTCAGCGCTTTTGCGACGCGGTCTTCAAAGATGTTCTCCAGCTTGTCCCATTGGCCCGATGCCTTGTTGGAAATGTCGCCCGCCATGGCGGTCATGCGGCTGGTGGCTTCTGAGATTTTTTCCTCGGCGGCAGCCTGGGTTTTGCGCTGGATGCTGGTGCCTTCCTTGACCAGCGACTCAAGTGCCTTGCTGCCCTCAGCCTGCGCTTTGGCGATAGCACCCAAGCCCGCCTGCCAGATCTGCTGGGCAGAGCCTTTGACCGAGTGGCCACCAGCGGATTCTGCCGTTTTTTCAGCGCTTGTCTTTTGCATTTTTTTGACCATGGTTTTATCCTGAAGTGTCTCGTTTAAAAGGTAGAGAGGGAGGAGGGCGCAGTCTAGACTTTACGCGCCATAAGGTTTGCCGTGTAGAGGGATTGCTCTAACTTTCGCGTCAAGCGGTGTTACGCTTCATCGGTTATCCGCCGTTAAATCGGGTTTCGCGGTGTTCTTCGCGGGTTTGTGCTAGGGCATGCGGCGCGCACGAGTCGGCAGAATCAAAGTCTTTGTTGATTAATTTGGGAGTCCTGAATGCAGTATTTCGTCACTGGTGCAACTGGTTTTATCGGCAAGCGGCTCGTTAAAAAGCTGCTCGAACGCAAGGGCTCAGTGGTTCATTTTCTGATTCGCAAAGAGAGCGAAGACAAAGTGGCAGGGCTGCGCGAATTTTGGGGTGCCAGCGCTGCCCGTGTGATCCCTGTGTTTGGCGATTTGACCGCCAAAAAACTCGGCGTGTCGGCAGAGAGCATCAAGGCGCTCAAAGGACAAGTCGACCATTTCTACCATCTGGCGGCGGTGTATGACCTGGGGGCGTCCGAAGAAAGCCAGATCGCCGTCAACGTGGATGGCACGCGCAACATGGTTGAGTTTGCAAAGGCGATAGACGTGGGCCAGTTGCACCACGTGAGTTCCATTGCCGCAGCGGGCTTGTACGAAGGCGTGTTCCGCGAGGACATGTTTGACGAGGCTGAGAACTACGAACACCCGTATTTCATGACCAAGCATGAAAGCGAAAAAATCGTGCGCAAGGAGTTCAAAGGTTCGTGGACGGTGTACCGCCCGGCCATGGTGGTGGGCGATAGCACCACTGGCGAGATGGACAAGATCGACGGCCCGTATTACCTCTTCAAACTGATCCAGCGCATGCGCCAAATCCTGCCGCCGTGGATGCCGTCGATTGGACTTGAGGGCGGTCGCCTGAACATCGTGCCCGTCGATTTTGTGGTGAATGCGCTGGATTACATCAGCCACGGCAAAGCGGCCACCAAGGGCAAATGCTTCCACTTGGTTGATCCACAAGGCTACCGCGTGGGCGACGTGCTCGACATCTTCTCCAAGGCCGCCCATGCGCCGAAGATGAATCGGTTTGTCAATGCGGCCTTGCTCGGGTTCATTCCACGCAGCGTGAAAAAGAGCCTGATGGCGCTGGCGCCGGTGCGGCGGGTGCGCAATGCGGTGCTGGCTGA